>NZ_LSKN01000279.1:0-93262 GCF_001557075.1 Methylobacterium sp. CCH7-A2 | reverse complement strand
GCCTGAACCGAAACGCCGCGGCAACCGAAACCCGAAGGCCCCGCCATCCACCCATGGCGGGGCCTTCGGCTTTCTGCGGCGCCCTTCGCATGACGCTTGCGGCCGGCTCGGCGGCGATGCTAGGCGGGGTATGGGCCGGTAGCTCAATGGTTAGAGCTCGCTGCTCATAACAGCGCCGGTGCCGGTTCGAGTCCGGCCCGGCCCACCATGCCTCTCCCAACGGCGCACCGGGCTTCGACCGCAGCGCAGGGTTCTCCGTCGATGATGTCCTGCGAACGCGTCCATCTCGTCACCGGCGCCGCCAGCGGCATCGGGCGAGCGACCGCGCTGCGGCTGGCTGGGCCCGGCGTCGGGCTCGTGCTGCATACGGGCTCTAACGCGGCCGGGCTGGCCGCGGTCGCGGCCGCGGCGGGGGCGGCGGGCGCCGTCGTCGCCACTCTGCTGGGCGACATCGCCGAGGCTGTCACGGCCGAGCGCGCGGTGGCGCTGGCCGATGAGCGCTTCGGTCGTCTGGATGCCATCGCGGCCGTCGCGGGCCATGCCCGCAAGGGCGGCATCATGGATCTGGCCGAGGCGGAGCTGCGGGGAGCCGTCGAGGATTCGGTCGTCGCGCTGCTGCGGCTGGCCCGGCTGGCGCGACCTCTGCTGAAGACCGGCGGCAGCGGGCGCATCGTCGCGACCTCCTCCTTCACCGCCCATGCGCTGCGCACCGATATGCAGCCCTTCGCCGCCACCGCCGCCAGCCGCGCCGCGCTCGAGACGACCGTGGGGCTGATGGCGCATGAGCTGGCGCCGGACGCCATCACGGTGAATGCGGTCGCGCCCGGGCTGATCCGCAAGGATGAGGGCCGGGGCAGCAAGCTCGCGGCCGAGGCGATCGCGCGGATGGAAGCGATCATCCCGATGGGGCGGCGTGGATTGCCGGAAGAGGTCGCCGCCGCAATCGCCTTCCTCGCCTCGACGGAAGCCTCCTACATCACGGGGCAGACGCTGCATGTCGATGGCGGTCTGGTCTGAGCCTCGGGCGGGAGAGCGCGACTTGCTCTAGCGCAAAGACGGACGCAGCCGCCCGTCTATGATTTTCCGTCAAGCCGGTCGACCGGCGCAGGGGGAAACGGCCGTGCAAGCGCCTGGGACGAGCTATCTCGACGAACGCCTGCCGCGCTACACGAGCTATCCGACGGCGCCGCATTTCGCCGCGGATGTCGACGGCGCTTGCTACGGCGACTGGCTCGGTGGGCTTTCGCCCGACACCAAGGGCTCGCTCTATCTGCACATCCCTTTTTGCCGGTCGATGTGCTGGTATTGCGGCTGCCACACCACGGTGGCGCTGCGCGACCCGCCGATCGGCGCCTATCTGGAGGTCCTGCGGCAAGAGATCGAGGCGGTCGCGGCGCGTCTCACCACGCCGCTCGACGTCCGCCATGTTCATTTCGGCGGCGGCACGCCGACCATCCTGGCGCCAGCGGATTTCGTCGCCCTCGTCGCGCTGCTGCGCGACCGTTTCGCGCTGCACCGAGACGCCGAGATCGCGGTCGAGATTGACCCGCGCCATCTCGCGCCGGCGATGATCGAGGCACTGCGCGAGGCTGGGGTCAACCGCGCCAGCCTCGGCGTGCAGAGTTTCGATCCCGAGGTCCAGCGCGCGATCAATCGCGTCCAGGGTGCCGGTCAGACCGCAGCCGTGATCACGCAGTTGCGCGAGGCCGGCATCGGCGGGATCAATCTCGACCTGATCTACGGGCTGCCGCGGCAGAGCACGGCCTCCTGCATCGAGACGGTGAACCAGTGTCTTGCGATGGAGCCGGACCGCTTTTCGATCTTCGGCTACGCCCATGTGCCGGACTTCAAGAAGCATCAGCAACGGATCGCTCTGGCGGACCTGCCCGACGGCGGCGCCAGGCATGAGCAGGCGGAGGCAATGGCGCAGCGCCTCGTCGATGCCGGCTATGTCCGCATCGGGCTCGACCATTTCGCGAAGCCGGACGACGAGATGGCGCAAGCTCTCGGCAGCGGGCAGCTGCGCCGCAATTTCCAGGGCTACACCACCGATGGCTGCGAGGCGCTGATCGGCTTCGGCGCCTCCGCCATCGGGCGGCTGCCGCAGGGCTATGTCCAGAACGAGGTCGTGACCGGCCGCTATGGCGAGCGCATCCGTGAGGGTGGGCTGGCGACGGTGCGCGGCTACCGGCTCAGCGACGACGACCGGCTGCGAGCGGATCTGATCGAGCGGCTGATGTGCGACCTTTCGGTCGATGTCGAGGCGGTCTGTGCGCGACATGGCGCCGATCCGGAGCAGTTGGCGCCGTCGCTCGCCCGGCTCGCGCCGCTGGTTCAGGACGGGATGGTGGATCAGGACGGTACCGTCATCCGCATGCCGGAGCGGGCGCGGCTTCTGGTGCGCAAGGTCGCCTCGGCCTTCGACGCGCATATCGACCAGCCGGCGCGACGCTACAGCCGCGCCGTGTGAGACCGGGATCGAAAAGATAGTGCAATCCCGCGGCGACGGATTGCCTTAGCGGCTGGACGCTCCGAAACGACAGCGACGGACCGCCCCGCCCATGACGACGCCCGCCCTCGTGATGCTCCACCGCGCGACGTCCGCGCCGCCCGCCTCCGCCCCGGGCCAGGGGCTCGGTCCGGCCGATCCCTTCGCGGCGGGCCGCGAGATCGCTTGGCGGTCGGAGGCTGCGGCTGCCGGCAGATGCGCTTTTTCGGGCACCGTCGATGTCGCCGCCTTCCCGCATACCGAGACGCTGGTGGTGCTGGCGGGCGAACTGACGCTGTCGGTCGCGGGCGCCTCTGCGCTCACCGTCGGCGCTCACGCGGCGGTGGTGATCGGGCGCGGCACAAAGCTTCGGATCGAGGCGGCGCCGGGCACTTTCTTCGCCTTCCACGCGCAGACGGCCGGCACCAGCGCGATGCCGGGCGCCACGCTGATCACCCGGGATCTGCCGCTGTCGCCCTCGACGCCGCCGGCGCCGGAGGTCCTGCTCGGCCCGTCGCCGCAATGCCGCAGCCACAATGTCTTCACCGACGAGGCCGTGCAGCTGCGCGCCGGCCTGTGGGACTCGACGCCCTATGCCCGGATCTCGCGTCCGCACCGTCTGGCCGAGCTGATGCACATCCTGGAAGGGGCTGTCGATCTCACCATGGCGGACGGCACCGTCGTCACCGTGGCGAAAGGCGAGACCGTCTTCGTGCCGCAGGGCGCGCCCTGTGCCTGGACCAGCCGCGTTCATGTGGCGAAGGTTTATGTCGTGCAGGAGACTGTCGGCTGATGGGCGACACGCTGATCCGGGACGCGGCCGTCCTGCGCGACATCGCGCCGGCCGACGCCGCCATCTGTGCGGGCCTCGCGCGTGCCGTCGGTTGGCCGCACCGGCCCGAGGATTGGGAGATGGCGATCGGGCTCGGGCGGGGCGTCGTAGTGACGCTCGGTGAGGAGGTCGTGGCGACGGCGCTGTGGTGGCCCTATGGCGAACACCACGCCACGCTCGGCATGATCATCGTCTCGCCGGAGCATCAGGGCGCCGGGATTGGCCGCCAGCTGATGCAGGCGCTGTTCGCGCAGGCGGAGGGGCGTTCGCTCCTGCTGAACGCCACCGTCGCCGGCCAGCCGCTCTACGAGAAGCTCGGTTTCGTCGTCTGCGGGGCGATCCGACAGTTTCACGGCGAGGTCACGACGGTTCCGGTGCCCGTTCTCGCTGGTGGCGCGGCGGTGCGCCCAGCTGGTTTGGCCGATCTGCCGGTTCTGGAGCAGCTGGATCAGGCGGCCACGGGCCTGCCGCGCGGGCCGCTGCTGCGGGCGGTGCTCGAGGCGGGCGAGGGCACCGTCCTGATGCGCGGCGGCGAGGCGGCCGGGTTCGCGCTGCTGCGCCGCTTCGGCCGGGGGCTCGTGATCGGGCCGGTGGTGGCGGCTGATCTGACGGATGCGCAGACGCTGCTGGCTCACGGCTTGCAGGGGCGGCAGGGGCAGTTCGTGCGGGCCGATATCGAGGACGGCTCCCCGCTCGGCGCGATGTTGACCGCGGCTGGCCTCAAGCCGGTCGACGGCGTCAACAGCATGGTGCGCGGCAGGCTGCCTCGGGCCTCGGGTCCGTTCCAGCGCTACACACTCGCCAGCCAGGCACTGGGCTGAAGGGACGACGATGGCACTCCTCTACAAGTCGGATCCGGTCCGCGGCGCCGAATGGGCGAAGATCCTGGCCGAGAAGGCGCCGGAGCTGTCCTTCCGGATCTGGCCCGATATCGGCGATCCGGCGGAGATCCGCTACTTCGTCGCCTGGATGCCGCCGGACGATCTGGCCGAGCGCTTCCCCAATCTCGAATTGCTGATGTCGTCGGGGGCGGGCGTCGATCATCTCGATTTGTCGAAGCTGCCGCCGAACCTGCCGGTGGCGCGCATGATCGAGACCGGCATCGTCGACGGCATGGTCGAATATGTCTCGATGGCCGTGCTCGGACTGCATCGCGACCTGATCGACTACGTCGGCCAGCAGCGCGCCGAGATCTGGCAGCAGATCCGCGTGCGTCCCGCTTCGACCCGGCGGGTCGGCGTGCTCGGCCTCGGCATGCTCGGCGAGGCCTGCTGCCGGATGCTGCGGACGCTCGGCTTCCAGGTCGCGGGGTGGAGCCGCTCCGGGCGCGAGATCGAGGGCGTAACCTGTTTTGCCGGGACGGAGAGCCTGCCGGATTTCCTGGGCCGGACCGACATCCTCGTCTGCCTGCTGCCGCTGACGGAGGAGACGCGCGGCATGCTCGGCGCCGAACTCTTCGCGCAGTTGCCGAACGGCGCGCGGCTGGTCAATGTCGGCCGCGGTGGGCATCTCGACCAGGAGGCGCTGCTGGCGGCGCTCGAGAGCGGGCAGATCTCGGCCGCGGTGCTGGACGTCTGCACACCCGAGCCGCTGACGCCGGGCCACCCCCTCTGGAGCCATCCGCGCGTGCTGTTGACGCCGCATGTCGCCAGCATGACCCAGCCGGAGACGGCCGTGGACCTCGTGCTCGAAAATCTGCGCCGTCACAAGGCGGGCGAGCCGTTGCTGGGCGCCGTCGACCGCAAACGCGGCTACTGACAGGGCCTGCCCCAAGGCAAAGCATGATCTGCCGCGGCGGGCTGCGAATTGGGCAGGTCGTATCATGACGGGTGCCCAAGGCCGTGCCGACGCCGCCCGGGCCTGTCCTAACCTTCTGCCAGGATGGACACAGCATCCGCGCGGAGGTCGAAGAGGTCCATGCACGAGCCAGCTCCGGTCAATCCCGTCCTGCAGGAAAGCGGGACGACGCCGTCATCCCTGCCTGCCAGCCAGGGCATCCGGCGGGCGCTGAGCCATATCGAGCGCCACTTCACCGACGCGATCTATCTCGAGGATCTGGCCGCCCTGGCGGGCCTAAGCGTCTGCCGCTTCGTGACGGTGTTCCGACGCCAGGTCGGGCTGACGCCGCATCGCTTCATCTGCCATCGCCGGATCGGATACGCCAAGCGGCTGCTGCGTGACGGGGTGCCGATGGCGCTGGCAGCCTCGGAGGCCGGGTTCTTCGACCAGAGCCATTTCTCGCGCCATTTCAAGAATATCTGCGGGATGACGCCGGGCCGCTATCTGCGCGAGATGGGCGGACTGCCCCGGCGCGAGGCCGATGCCCGGCCGCCGCTGCAGAGCGCCGCCTGATCCACCGACCCCACGCCGATCCGTTGCAGGAGCCCGCCATGACCGTCAACTCGCTCGAAGCGCTCGATCGCCTTCACTGGGTCCACCCCGTCGCCAACTGGGCCGGCCACGAGAAGCGCGGCGTCACCATCATGAAGTCGGCCAAGGGCGCCTTCATCACGGATTCGGAAGGGCATGAGCTGATCGACGGCTTCGCGGGGCTGTGGTGCGTGAATGTCGGCTACGGGCATGAGAGCATCGTCGAGGCCGCCGCCGCGCAGATGCGCGAGCTGCCCTATGCGACGGGCTATTTCTCCTTCGGCAGCGAGCCCGCGATCCGGCTCGCCGCCAAGCTCGCGGAGCTCCTGCCCGGCGACCTCAACCACATCTATTTCTCGCTCGGCGGCTCGGACGCGATCGACGGCGCGCTGCGGCTGATCCAGTTCTACTACAACGTCACCGGCCGGCCGACGAAGAAGGCGATCCTCTCGCTGGAGCGCGGCTATCACGGCTCGAGCTCGACGGGTGCAGGCGTCACGGCGCTGCCGGCCTTCCATGCGAATTTCGACTTCCCGGCGCATGTCCGGCACTATGTCGCCGCGCCCTACGCCTATCGCAATCCGACCGGCTCCGACGACGCTTCGGTGATCGCGGCCAGCGTCGGCTCGCTGCGGGCCAAGGTGGCGGAACTGGGCGCGGAGAATGTCGCCGCCTTCTTCTGCGAACCGGTGGTCGGCTCAGGCGGCGTGATCGTGCCGCCGAAGGGCTGGCTCAAGGCCATGCGCGACACGGCCGCCGAGCTCGACATCCTGTTTCTCGCCGACGAGGTCATCACCGGCTTCGGCCGGACGGGGCCGATGTTCGCCTGCGAGGCGGAAGGGGTCGTGCCCGATCTGATAACGATGGCGAAGGGGCTGACCTCGGGCTACGCGCCGCTGGGCGCGCTGGCGATCGGCGAAAAGATCTACCGCGGCATCAAGGACAATGCCCCGGAGGGCGGCCCGGTCGGCCATGGCCAGACCTATTCCGGCCATCCGGTTTCCGCCGCGGTCGCGCTCGAAGTGCTCCGGCTCTATGACGAAGGCGGAATCCTGGCCAATGGCCAGCGCGTCGGCGCCTATTTCGAAAGGAAGCTCGCCACTTTGGCCGACCATGCGCTGGTCGGCGAAGTCAGGGCGCGCGGGCTGCTCGCCGGCATCGAGCTCGTGGCCGACAAGGTCAGCAAGGAAAAGCTGCCGCGCAGCGTCAAGCTGGCCGACCATCTCTTCGCTCGCGGCTATGCAAACGGCGTGATCTTCCGTGCCTTTGCCGACGACATCATCGGGCTCGCCCCGCCGCTCTGCTGCAGCGAGAGCGAGATCGACCTGATCGTCTCGCGCCTGCGCCAGACGCTGGACGACATGCTGGCGTTGGCCGAGGTCCAGGCCGCCATGGCGCCCGCGAAGGCGGCCTGAGGCGGCACGATCCCTGCTTGGCCCGGGGGGCGCCGACAGTCTAGGTTGTCGCGACGGTGGCGGCTCCAAAAGGACCTGCGCGCCGGGGATGGGGTGAGGTTTCGTCGTGACACCGGGCGTGCGGCTCGACCGCATCGACATGAAGATCCTGATCGAGCTGCAGAACAACAGCCGGATCACCAACGTCAATCTGGCCGATGCTGTCGGCCTGTCGCCGAGCCCTTGCCTGCTGCGGGTGAAGCGGCTCGAGCAGGCGGGGTTCATCTCCGGCTATGGCGCCACGATCAACCTGGCGAAGCTCGGTGAAACGATCACCGTCTTCACCGAAGTCACCTTGGCCGACCATACCAAGGAGTATTTCATCCGCTTCGAGACCGCGCTGCGCCGCGTCGACGAAGTGGTGGAGTGCCACATGGTCAGTGGCGGATACGACTATCTCGTCAAGTTCGTCACCCGCGGGCTGACGCATTACCAGTCGCTGATCGAGACCCTGCTCGACCGCAACATCGGCATCTCGAAGTATTTCAGCTATGTCGTGATCAAGTCGCCGATCCAGAAACCGGGTTATCCGCTGCCGGTGCTCTTCGACGTTTGACCCTCTCGGCGTTCGCTTTCAGCCCAGCGCCTGGTTGACCAGCCCATAGATGCGCGCGGCGCTGTCCGGTCCGTGGGCCCTTCCGCGGATCATCGGGGTGACCGTGTCGAAGATCGTCAGACCGCAGGATTCCAGGAAGGCGCCGAAGGCGCCCTGTTCCTGGGCGGTGTCGACGCGCAGGAAATCCCCTTGGTGAGCCTGCGCATGCTGGCTGAACAGGGCGATCGCCATCGCGTCATCCTCCGCCACGATGGGGCCGACGACATGGCCGCGGCCGAAGGGACGGCAGAGCGCGAAGCCGACGACCTCGCCCTCGCGTTCCATCAGCGTGCCGGCCGAGACCGGGAGCAGCGCGGTCAGCGCAGGGCGGCGGTCGGCACCATAGGCGCTCGAATCCAGCGCGACGAGCGCGTCGAGATCGCCGGGGAATACCGGGCGCAGGCCGGGTGGGGCGGCGACCGGGTCAGACGGCGGCAGAGCCTTGCCCTGATGCTGGAAGATGCGGCCGATCGGCTCGAAGCCGAGCGAGCGGTAGAGCCTGTAACCGGCCTTGGTCGAGTTGAGGCGGAGGTCCCGCGTGCCTGTCTGCGCGAAGATCATCTCCATCAGCTCGCGACCGGCGCCTTGCGCCTGCAGGCGCGGTGAGGTGATCACCATGCCGACGGTTGCGAAGCGCTCGCCGAAGGGCCACCACATCGCCGAGCCCAGCACCCGGCCGATCGCGTCGCAGGCGACGATGCCGTGGCCGAGCCCGATGACGAGGCGCCAGTCCTCGGGGCGATGCGGCCAGCCGACGCCGATCGACAGCTGATGCAGCTGGTCGAGATCGGACTCCGCCATCGGCCGGATGGCGATCTCGTAGCCAAGCCGGCGTTTTGCCGTTCTGTAAGCCAAGGCCTGTGCCTCACGGGAAGTCCCCGATCATAGGGCCTGCGGCACCGCGCGGGAATAGCATAATTCATACAATACAGCAGGTTAGGCTCGTGCAAGCTGTGTGTTCTCCGCCCCGCCGCGGCGGCCCGTCGCGCCTGCGCGCGGGTGTCGGCTGGGCCCTGTTCCCGATCGAGGCCGATCCGCGATGAAGCTCGAACCCTATTGGCTGGCCTCCGCGCCGCGCTTCACCTCAGGCTCGACGGAGCCGGTCGAGGGCCAAGTCGATGTCGCGGTGATCGGGGGTGGCTTCACTGGCCTCTCGGCCGCGCGCAGCCTGGCGAAGACCGGCGCGCGCGTGGCCGTGCTGGAGGCCGGGCGCGTCGTCGGCGAGGCCTCGGGCCGCAATGGCGGACACTGCAACAATGGCCTCGCGCATGATCTCGGCGGGCTGGCGGCGCAGATCGGCATCGAGCGGGCGAGCGCGCTCTATCGCGTCTTCGACGACGGCGTCGACACGGTCGAGGCGTTGGTGAAGGAGGAGGCGATCGACTGCGACTTCACCCGCACCGGCAAGATCAAGCTCGCGGCGAAGCCGGGGCATTTCGCCAAGCTGCAGAAGAGCGCCGAACTGCTCAAGGCCACCGTCGAGCCCGATCTCGAGGTCGTCGCACCGGGCGATGTCCGGAGCGAGATTGGGTCCTCGGGCTTCCATGGCGGGCTCGTCTTCCCGCGCAGCGCGCACATGCATATGGGCCGCTTCGGCGTCGGTCTCGCGGAGGCCGCCGCACGGGCGGGGGCGCAGATTTATGAAGGCGCCGCGGTGACGGGGCTGCAGCGGATCGCCGGGCAGGCGCACCGCGTCGTCACGACGCGCGGCACGCTGGAAGCCAAACAGGTGCTTCTGGCGACGGGTGCCTCGCGGCAGGGGCCCTTCGCCTGGCTGCGCCGCCGGATCGTGCCCGTCGGCAGCTTCATCATCGCGACCGAGCCGCTCTCGGACAATCTCGCGGCGTCGATCATGCCGACGCGCCGGACCGCGACGACGACGATGAACATCGGCAACTACTTCCGGCTGACGCCCGACAACCGCCTGATCTTCGGCGGGCGGGCGCGCTTCGCCCTGTCGAGCCCGTCCTCGGACGCCAAGAGCGGTGCCATCCTGAAGGCGCGGATGCTCGAGCTGTTCCCGCAGCTTGCGCAGACGCGGATCGACTATTGCTGGGGCGGATTGGTCGACATGACCGCCGACCGGCTGCCGCGCGCCGGCGAGCGCGACGGTGTGTTCTACGCGACCGGCTATAGCGGCCACGGCACGCAGATGTCGGTGCATATGGGGCAGATCATGGCCCGGGTGATGGGCGGGGAAACCGCGGCCAACCCGCTCGCCGGGCTCGACTGGCCGGTGGTGCCAGGCCATTTCGGCCCGCCCTGGTTCCTGCCCTTCGTCGGGATGTATTACCGCTATCAGGACTGGCGGCACTGAGGCGGATCCTGCCGGCCCTCAGCTCTCATCCTGAGGAGCGGGCGAAAAGCCCGCGTCTCGAAGGATGATTCAGGAGGCTCGCGAACCCTCTGGACCATCCTTCGAGACGCCGCTGCGCGGCTCCTCAGGATGAGGGCTGCACAGGAGTGGACGCCGGCTCAGCCGCCGATGTCGATCAGCACCGTCTTGTGGCGCAGATTGGCCTAGACCGCCTGGCGGCCGAGGTCCTTGCCGATGCCGGAACTCTTGTAGCCGCCGGTCGGCAGGATGAAGTCGAGCGTGCGGCTGTAGCGGTTGATCCAGACTGTGCCGGCCTTCAGAGCGCGCATGGCGCGCAGGCCGCGGCCGAGATCGGCGGTGTAGACGCCGGCCGCGAGCCCGTATTCGGGATGGTCGGCGAGGCTCAGCCCCTCCGCCTCGTCGTCGAAGGCCTGGATCGTCAGCACCGGGCCGAATATCTCCTCGCGGACCGCCGCCGTCTGCGCCGTCACGCCTGCAAGCAGCGTCGGCTGGTAGAAAGCGCCGCCATGGCCCTCGATGCGCGTCCCGCCGAGCAGGCATTCCGCGCCCTGCAGGCGGCTGCGTTCGAGGATGTCGTCGATGCGCCTCGCCTGCGTCTCCGAGATGATCGGCGCATAGCTCGTCGCGGCCTTCCAGGTCGGGCCCGGCGCGACCGTGGCGAGCCGCGCCTTCAGCCGTGCAACCAGTTCTTCCATAACCGGGCGCTGGACGATCAGCCGCGAGCCGGCGACGCAGGCCTGGCCGGCATTGGCAAGCAGGGAGCCGGCGATGCAGGCGGCGGCCCTGTCGAGATCGGCATCGGCGAAGACGAGTTGCGGGCTCTTGCCGCCGAGCTCCAGCGTCACCGGCTTGATTCCGGTTTCGGCGGCGGCCTTCATCACGGCGATGCCGGTGCGGGTCGAGCCGGTGAAGGAGAGCTTGGCGATACCCGGATGGCGCGAAAGCGCATCGCCGGTGACGACGCCATTGCCCTGCACGACGTTGAAGATGCCGGCGGGGATGCCGGCCTCGACGGCGAGTTCCGCCAGCCGCACGGTCGAGAACGGGGTCAGCTCTGAGGGCTTCAGCACGATGGCATTGCCGGCGGCGAGCGCCGGGCCGACCTTCCAGGACGCCATGCTGAGCGGGAAGTTCCAGGGCGTGATCGCGCCGACGACGCCGTAAGGCTCCGAGACGATCATCCCGAGGTTGTCATGACGGGTCGCCGCGACCTCGCCGCCGAGCTTGTCGGCCCACTCAGAGAAGAAACGGATGCCTTCCGCGACGCTGGCGACGTCGCCAGTGACGGCCTGGGCGATCGGCCGGGTCGAACCCAGCGCCTCGAGCCGGCCAAGTTCGACCGCGCGCTCCTCGATCAGATCGGCCCAGCGGCGCAGGGCGCGGGCGCGCTCGCGCGGCGGCTGCGACGCCCAGCCGCTCGCCGCGACCGCCTTTGTGGCACTGGCGACGGCGCGATCGACGATGTCGGCGTCGGCGATCGGCAGATCGGCGTAAGCCGCCCCGTCCGAGGGGCGAGCGACGTCGATCCGCTCGCCCGCCTGGACGACCTCGCCGCCGATATAGTGGCCGGTCGCGAAGGCGACCGAATCCGGCGCGAAATCGCTCATCGGGTCAGAGCCCGACGAGGCCGGGGAGGCCGCCGATGTCCTTGATCTCATGCGTGCTGTAATAGGGGTTCGCTGGCTCGTGGCCGCGATTGACGAAAACGCGGGCAGCGATCTTCATGTCACAGGCGGTCATCTGGTCGTAGCGGAAGCTGGACGAGCAGTGCATCACGTCCTGCGGGCCGCAGCCGAGCTGGTCGAACATGTATTCGAAGGCCTGCATGCGGGGTTTGTAAGCCTGGGCCTCCTGCGCCGTGTAGGCGGCATGGAAGGGCGCGCCGAGCTTCGCGACGGAATGCGGGATCAGGTCCGTCATCGAGTTCGAGAGAATGACGAGGGGGATTTCCGTCGCGACCTTGGCGAGGCCGGCCGGTACGTCGGGATGGGGGCCCCAGGTCGGGATCTCGTCGATGATCTTCTGGGCGTCGGCCGGATCATAAGCGAAGCCGTGCAGCTTGCAGGTGCGCGCGACGGCGTTGCGGACGACGTCCTGATAGGGCTTCCAGGGGCCGAGCACCTCGTCGAGGCGATAGCTGCTGAAATCCTCGACGAAGGCGTCCATCTGCGCCGGGGACAGGCGCGAGCCGTAGACCCGCCGCGCCGCGGGACCCATCTCGAAATAGATCAGGGTGCCGTAGCAGTCGAAGGTGATGAATTTCGGCCGCCAGGTGGTCATGGTCCGCTCGCTCTCTGGAAAAGGCGGACATCGCCGCCGATGAGCCGAGACTAGCGTCGGGGAGCGGGGGCGGGCGTGGATTTGCGGGCCGGCGGCCCAAGATTCTGCCGATCAGTTCGGCCGCGGCAGCATGGATTGCCACGCTGACAGCCGGCGCCTCAGAACTCGCCGACCTCGCCCTGCGAGCCGTCGAGCAGGCGGGCATGGCGGAAGGGGCGGGGGTCGACAATCGGGGTATCGCCGGTGGCGAGATCGGCGGCGAGATGGCCGGCGCCGGGGCCGAGCCCGAAGCCATGGCCGCTGAGGCCGGCGGCCAGGACGAGGCCCTTCAGCCTCACGGTCGGCGAGATCACCGGGACGGCATCGGGCGTGGAATCGATGTAGCTGCCCCAGCTCTCCCGAACGGGGACGGCGCGCAGTGCCGGGACCAGCGCATGGGCGCGTTCCAGCAGCGTGGCGATGGCTTTCTGGCTGGGCGCGGGGTCGAGCACGCGGATGCGCTCGAAGGGCGTCTCCTGGTCGAGCGACCAGCGGTTCAGCGCCTCGGGCCCGTTGAAGAAGGAGGAGCCGATCCCGAACTCGACCGCCTTCAGCCGCTTGACGAACATGGGCATGAACTGGCGGGCGAAGCGGATGCCCTGCGGCGTTAGCTCGAGCGTGCCCTTGCCGCTGATGGCGATGGTGTAGCTGCCGTCGAGGCGGCGCGTGAGGGCGATTTCGGGCGTGTAGAAGGCCTCGAGCCAGGCCGGCGCCACTTCCGTGCGCAGGCTGGTGACGCGCACGCTCGCCTGCGGGAAGACGACGCCGTGATGGCGGCAGAAGCCCGAGGCCCAGGCGCCGCCGGAGAGGATGACCGACTGGGTGCGGATCGTGCCCTTTTCGGTGACGACGCCGGTGACGGCGCCATTGGTCACGTCGAGCCCGCGCGCGGCGCAGCCCTGATGGATGGTCGCGCCATGCTGGCGGGCGCCGAGCGCCAGAACCGGCGCGGCGAGCGCCGGTTCGGCCTTGCCGTCGGTCACCGAATGCACGCCGCCGAGCCAGGTGCGGCCGGTGCCTGCCGTCATGGCGGAAGCCTCCGACCCGGTCAGCATGCGCGTCTCGACGCCGAACTGCCGGGCCGTCTCGCGCCAGCGCTCCCATTGCGCGATCTGCGCGGCGTCGTTGCTGGTGTAGACGAGCCCGCAGCGGCGGAAGCCCGGATCCTCGCCGATCTCGGTGGCGAAATCGTCCCACAACTCCATGGAGCGGATCGCAAGCGGGAGTTCGCGGGCGTCGCGGTTCTGCTGGCGGCACCAGCCCCAGTTGCGGCTGGACTGCTCGCCGCCGACGACGCCCTTCTCGACGAGGGCCACCGAGCGGCCGCGCTTCGCCAGGAAATAGGCGGCTGCCGCACCGACAATGCCGCCGCCGATGACGACGACATCGGCCTGAGCGGGCAGGGCGGCGTCGCTGGCGATGGGCTTGATCGTGGGGCTCATGGCAGGTCTCCGGCGGATCCAGGCCGGACCACTAGCGGCGTTTGGCGCCGCTGCCTTGGATCATTTTCGCGTCAGGCGGCCAATGCTGCCTCGACGGCGGCCGCGACCGCAAAGAGCGACGCGTCGCCGCCAGTTTCTCCCATCAGCATCAGCCCGACCGGGGCCTCGCCAGGGCGGTTGCAGGGCAGGCTGATGGCGCAGCGGTCGAGGAAGTTGCCGAGGCTCGGATTGCGCAGCAGGAGCGCGTTGAGGCGGTAATACTCCGCGTCCTCGGCCAGTTCCGCGATACGCGGCGCCACGATCGGGCAGGTCGGCATCAGCAGGGCGTCAAAGGGGGCGGTCAGCGCGTCCATCGCCGCAATGATGCGACGGCGTGCCGCGGTCAGGGCGACATAGTCGGCGGCGGTCATCGCGGCGCCGGCCTCGATGCGGCTGCGGACGCGCGGATCGTAGAGATCGCCCTTGGCGGCGAGCAGATCGCGATGCCAGTCATAGGATTCTGGCCCGGTGAAGCCGCCGCGGCTCATCGCGGGAGCGATGTCGAGCAACGGCGAGAACGAGACCTCCGTGATCCGGGCGCCCTGCGCCGTCAGCGACGCGACCGCGCGCTCGAAGGCGGCAGCGACGGTTGCGTCCATGCCGTCGCGCATGATCTCGCGGGGAATGGCGAGGCGCAGGCCCGCAAGCGGGCGCGCCTTCGGCAGCGCAGGGGTCTCTCCGGCGAGGACCGCATCGACGATGGCACAGCAGGCGACGCTGGCGCCGAGCGGCCCGAGCGAATCGAGGCTGCCCGAGAGCGGCACGACGCCGTCGAGCGGCACGCGCCGCGCGGTCGGCTTGTAGCCGACGATGCCGCAGAGCGCGGCGGGGATGCGGCAGGAGCCGCCGGTGTCGCTGCCGAGCGCGACCACCGACATGCCGTCCGCGACCGCCACCGCCGAGCCGGAGGAGGAGCCGCCGGGGATGCGGGCAGCGGCGCGGTCCCAGGGGCTGAGCGGCGTGCCGTAATGCGGGTTGGCGCCGATGCCGGAATAGGCAAATTCGGTCATGTTGGTGCGGCCGACGGGAATGAAGCCGGCCGCCAGCATGCGCGCGATCGTCGGGGCGTGGGCCCTGGCGGGTGCGGCGTCGGCGAGCGCGCGCGAGCCCGCCATCGTGACCTCGCCCGCGATGTCGAACAGGTCCTTCACCGCGAAGGGGATGCCGGCATAGGGCGAGGGCGCGCGCCCGGCGCGGCGCAGGGCGTCATGGGCATCGGCTGCGGTACGAGCGGCTTCGGCTGAAATGGAGATGAAGGTGCGGGCACCTTCGCCTGCCGGATCGGCGATCGCCGCCAGGCAGTTCTCGACCAGGGCGCGCGCCGTGGTGGCGCCGCTCGCCAGCGCTTCGGCGCAGCCTTGCACGGTCCGCAGCATGATCGTCTCTCCCGATGCAGTCAGGCGTCCGGCTTACCGCCGCGCGCCGGCGAAATCCATGTCGCGCCGGCGGTCCTCACACCCTCGCCGTCATCCCGGGCGCAGCGAAGCGGAGACCCGGGATCCATGCCTGAACCTTCCTCGGAAGCGCTCCGGCATGGATCCCGGATCGGCGCCGCTGTCGCGGCTTGTCCGGGATGACGTCGGGTGAAACGGGAGGCGATTGAGGCGAAGAGTCAACCACCCGCTCACATCAGCCCGGGTTCGCCCAGATCGGTGCCGTCGACGAGGCGGCTGTAGCGGTAGGGGTGGGGATCGACGATGGGAGCGTCGCCGGTGATGAGGTCGGCCGCGAGCTTGCCCGCCGCCGGCCCGACGCCGAAGCCGTGGCCGCTGAAGCCGGCCGAGACATAGAGGCCGGGCAGCTTGTCGATCGGGGAGATCACCGGCACCCAGTCGGGCGTGAAGTCGATCAAGCCGCCATATTTATGTGCGATCTTCACATCGGCGAGTTGCGGATAGATCTCGGCGATGCGCTTCAGCGCGAAGCTGATCAGCTTCTCCTGCGGCGGCGGATCGAAGGTCCGCATCCGCTCGAAGGGGGAGACGCTGTCATTGCTCCAGCGCATCAGCGCCTCGGGACCGGCGAAGAAGGTCTTGTCCGCGGTGATGGTCAGGAGCTTGTGGCGCTTCTTGAAGGTCCGCCAGAACGGCCTGGCGTACATCATGCCCTGCGGGCTGAGCCTCAGCAGACCGCGGCCGCTGATGCCGATGGTGTAGCCGCCGTCGAGTCGGCGGCGGAAGGTGACGTCCGGCGTCGAGATGCCTCCCTCGGTGATCGGCGGGCCGGAAATCGGCGCGGTGAACATCGACGTCGACTGGACGCCCGCGAGCGGCATGTCGATGCCGTGATGCCGGCAGAACATCGAGGTCCAGACGCCGCCGGCGACGAGCACGCTGCTCGTCCTGATCGTGCCCTTTTCCGTCACGACGGCGGAGACACGCCCGGCCGAGGTTTCGAGGCCGCGCGCCGCGCAGTCCTGATGGATGGTGACGCCGAGCCGGCGTGCGGCTTCGGCGAAGGCGGGCACGGCGAGCGCAGGCTCGGCCTTGCCGTCGCTCGGCGAATGGACGCCGCCGATCCAGTTCTCGGTCGAGCCCGGCGACATCTCCTTCGCCTCGGCGGCAGAGAGGACGCGGCTGTGCATCTGCATCTCGCGGGCCTTGTCGATCCAGCCGGACCAGGCGGCGAGGTCGGACGGCTTGGTCGTGACATAGACGAGGCCGGTGTGGCGGAAGCCGGTCTCGGCGCCGAGCTCCTCGTTCATGCCCTTCCACATTTCGAGCGCGCGCTGGGCGAGGGGGAGTTCGCGCAGGTCGCGGTTCTGCTGGCGGCACCAGCCCCAGTTCCGGCTCGACTGCTCGCCGGCGACATAGCCCTTCTCGACCACGGCGACGGAGTGGCCCTTCTTCGCGAGATGATAGGCGGTGGTGATGCCGGCGACGCCGCCGCCGATGACCACGACGTCGGCTTGGGCGGGCAGCGTCTCGTCGCTGTGGATGCGGGTGACCGGGGGCGACATGGCTGCGGCGATCCTTCGGCAGAAACCGGAAACGGGGCCTCGATAGCACCGCATCCCGACAGAAGCCTATGCCAAAGGCATGCCGGCAAACGGCAGATTCTGTGCACCTGCCGCGGACGATCGGCGTTGGATGTCGCGGCCGTCCCTTTAGCCTCAGAGCAGGGCGGGCAAGCCGCCGCCGCGATGACCTGCCGCAGAAGCAGGCGCGTCACTCACAACGAGGGGTTCACCATGACCAAGATCGCCGACGGCCACTCCCTGCCCATGCCCGCTATCCACCGGCGCGATGTGCTCGCGCTCGGTGCCGGCGGCCTGCTCGCGGCTTCCGGCCTGGGCAGCGCCCGCGCCCAGACCAAGGCCGCACCGCCGCCGCCGTCCAAGCCCACCGGCCAGGTTGTCGTCGGTCTCTTGCAGGAGCCGACCGCCTTCAACCCGCTGATGCCGGGCATCGAGGTCGACGAGACGGTCTGGATGCAGATCTTCAACACGCTCTGGGTCGCCGATCCCAAGGGCAATCTGATCCCCGACCTCGCCGTCGAGATCCCCAGCGAGGCCAATGGCGGCATTTCTGAGGGCGGCCTGGCCTGGAAGGTGAAGCTGCGCGAGGGCGTGACCTGGCATGACGGCACGCCCTTCACCGCCGAGGACGTCAAATACACGCTCGAATTGATCGTGGCGCCGGGCTTCAAGAGCCGCACCCGCGTCGGCCACGCCTTCGTCAAGGACATCAAGGTCAACGGGCCGCTGGAGATCTCCTGGCGGATGGAGAAGGCCTATGCGCCCTATCTGGCGCTGCTCTCTAACACCTATATCGTGCCCAAGCACCTGCTCGAGAAGGCGGCCGACCCCAACACGGCGCCCTACAATGCCGCCCCCGTCGGCACCGGCCCGTTCAAATGGGGTACGCGGACGCCCGGCGACAACATCCAGCTCGTCGCCAACGAGAAATTCCACGGCAAGGGCCCCTATCTGGAGCGCGCCGTCCTCAAATACGTGCCTGACCAGACCGCGCTCTACGCGCAGTTCCGCACCGGGCAGGTCGATCTCATCATCGGCACCGGCATTCCGGCCAATTTCTATGCCGAGGCGGTGAAGCTGCCGGGCCGCAAAGTCGTCAAGATCCCGAGCGCCTCGCTCGAGATCCTGATGCCGAACCTCGAACACCCGGTGCTCAAGGACAAGGCGGTGCGCAAGGCGCTCTACGCCTCGATCAACAAGCAGGCGATCATCGACATCATCTATTACGGCCTGCACACTCCGACCGAATCCTTCGCGCCGCAGGATTCCTGGGCCTACAACCCCAACCTGCCCAAGCAGACTTACGATCTCGCGCTCGCCAACAAGATCCTCGACGACGCCGGCTGGAAGCGGTCCGGCTCCGGTACGCGCATGAAGGACGGCGTGCCGCTCAGCTTCGCCGTCTCGACCACGACGGGCGCGGCGCTGCGCGAGCAGACCCAGCAGCTGATGATGCAGGACTGGGCCCAGATCGGCGTGAAGATGACGATCAACAACATGCCGGCGGCGGTGATCTGGGGCGAGTTCTACACCCGATCCAAATTCGACTCGCTGATCGTCGGAACCGCGTTCCGGACGGTGATCGATCCCGATCCGGCGCATCGCTTCGGCTCGGATGCGATCCCGGCCAAGTCCGGCAACGGCGCCAACCAGATGCAGTGGCAGAACGCCGAGGCCGATGCGCTGATGAAGGAGGGGCAGACCACCTTCGATCAGGAGAAGCGCAAGGCGATCTACTGGAAGCTGCAGGAACTCGTCCGCGAGGAGCTGCCGATCCTGCCGATCTACCAGTACGCCCCGGTCGAGGGCTACAAGGAAGGCCTGATCGGCTACGAGCCCAACGTCAATGCCCGCCAGAACACCTGGAACATGGGCAGCTGGTACTGGGCGCGCTGAGACCATGACGCGCCTCCGCCCGGATCCCTTTACCGCGAAGCCGAGCGCGCCATGAGCGGCTTTCTTCTGCAAAGACTGATGCAGGCGATCCTGTTGCTGCTCATCGTCTCGATGATCGGCTTCGCGATCCTGCATCTGGCTCCGGGCGGGCCGCTGTCGCAATTCGCGGCCGGCGGCGAGATGAACCAGGAGGATCTCGACCGGATCATCGAGCAACTCGGGCTGAACCGGCCTCTGCCGGTTCAGTATGCCGAGTGGCTCTGGCGCATGCTGCGCGGCGACTGGGGCCTGTCCTATCGCGACCAGCAGCCGGTGCTGCACATCATCGCCGGCCATCTCGGGCCGACGCTGGAGCTGATGCTGACCTCGACGCTGCTCGCGATGATGATCGGCGCCTGGATCGGCATCATCGGAGCCGTGAAGCGCTACTCGCTGTTCGACAGCGTCGCCACGATCGGCACGATGATCGCGCTGTCGATCCCGACCTTCTGGTTCGGCCTGGTGGTGATTTACGTCTTCTCGGTCGGCCTCGGCTGGTTGCCCTCCGGCAACCGCTTCACCATCGGCGACGGCTCCTTCCTGAACCGGCTGCACCATCTGGTCGGCCCCTGTGTCGTGCTGGCGCTGGTCTCGACGGCGGTCTGGAGCCGCTACATGCGCTCCTCGATGCTGGACGTGATCAACCAGGATTTCGTCCGCACGGCGCGGGCCAAGGGCGTGCCGGAGCGGCGCATCCTGCTGCAGCATGTGCTGCGCAACGCGCTGCTGCCGATGATCACGATCACCGGGCTGCATGTGCCCTCGCTGCTTTCGGGGGCGCTCGTCACCGAGACGGTGTTCACCTGGCCCGGCATGGGGCGGCTCTTCCTCGATTCGATCAGCTACCGCGACTATCCGGTGGTGATGGGCATCCTGATGTTCACGGCGGTGATGGTGCTGCTCGGCAGCCTGCTCGCGGACCTCCTCTACGGTGTCGCCGATCCCCGTATCGCCAGGAGCGGCCGATGAGCCTCGATCCCACGCTCGACGCTCTGCCCGCCCGCGCGGAGGGCTTCTGGAACAGCCGCGGCATGCGCCGCTTCCGGCGCCACAAGCTCGCTGTGTTCGGCGCCGTGACGATCATCCTGATGACGCTCGCCTGCGTCTTCGGGCCGATGCTGCTGCCCTATAGCGATACCTTCATCGACATCCGGCAGCGTTTCGCGCCGCCCTTCTCGGGGCCGCACATTCTCGGCACCGATCCGCTCGGCCGCGACATTCTCGCGAGGCTGCTGATGGCGGGCCGGATCTCGCTCGCCGTCGGGTTCTGCGCGATGGTGCTGGCGATGGGGATCGGCATCGCGGTGGGCGTCGCTGCCGGCTTCTACGAGGGCGTGATCGGGGCGGCGCTGATGCGCTTCGTCGATGCGATGCTCTGCTTCCCCTCGATCTTCCTGCTGCTGGCGATCTCGGCGCTGATCTCGCCGTCCGTGCCCTCGATCGTCATCCTGATCGCGATGACCTCCTGGATGGAGGTCGCGCGCGTGGTGGAAGCCCAGATCCGCTCCCTGCGGACGCGGGAATTCGCGCAGGCCGCCGTCGCCATGGGTTCGAGCAACATGCGCATCATGGTGCGCGAGCTCCTGCCCAATGCGATCGCGCCGATCGTGGTCGCCGCGACGCTGAACGTCGCTCATGCGATCCTGGCCGAGAGCTACATCTCCTTCCTCGGCTACGGCATCCAGCCGCCGACGCCGAGCTGGGGCAACATGCTGGAGAACGCGCAGAGCTACCTTACGAGCGCGCCCTGGCTTGCGATCATTCCCGGCGCAGCGATCACGCTGGCGGTGACGAGCTTCAACTTCGTCGGCGACGGCCTGCGCGACGCGCTCGACCCGCGCATGGACCTGCCGTGACGGGGATGGCCGTGACGGGATCGGTCGCGTCGATCTGGCGCTATCCGGTCAGTTCGATGGGCGGGGAGCGGCTGGAGCAGGCGCCGGTCGGCCCGTCGGGGATCGAGGGCGATCGCATCTGGGGGCTGCTCGATGCACAGACGGGGAGGATCGCCTCGCCGGGCCGCGAGCGGCATTTCATCGAGGTTCCCCGCGGCCATGCGCGCTTCGCCGGCGCGGGCGTCGCGCTTTCCGTCGATGGTGAGAGCTGGGCCGGCCCCGACGATCCCGTAACCCTCGAGGCGCTCGCGGCGGTCTTCGGATTCCGCCCGCTGCTGAAGCCCTTCGACCCCGTTCCCGGGGAGGGCTTCCGGCCGCGCTACGAGCATGCGCCGCTGCACATCGTGACCACGGCCGCCATGCGCAGCCTTGGGCGCGACCATCCCGAGAGCGTCATCGACGAACGGCGCTTCCGCCCCAGTCTCGTCGTCGACTGGGCGGATGAGGCCGAGGCGATGCCGGAACAGGGCTGGATCGGGCGGGAGATCCGCGTCGGCGATGTCGTGCTAACGGGCCGCGAACCCTGCGGGCGCTGTGGCTTCATCACTCTCGAACAGGAGGGGTTGCCGCTCGATGTCGAGCTGCTGCGAACCATCGTGAAGCGCTACGGGCGCAATTTCGGCATCTATTGCGACGTGGTCGTGCCGGGAGAGATTCGCGTGGGAGACTTTGTCGAGATTTCCTAGCCATCGCGTCGTCCCGGGCGACCGGAGGGAGACCCGGGACCCATTCCGGAACCTCTCCGGCCGCGCTCCGGCCTGGATCCCGGCTCTTCGCTACGCTTCGGCCGGGATGACCGTACCGCTCAGGCGGCACGTCCCTCAGTCTGCTGCCTGCAGGACCTCCGGCACCTGCGGATAGTCGCGCCGCACGGCGGTGAAGGCCGCCTCCACGTCGCCGCCAATGCCCGCCTCGCGCATCGCGGCGAAGAGCTTGGTCTTGACGAAGAAGCGCCAGTGGACCGGCAGGGCCGCGAGCAGGCTGGTCAGTGCGTCGTAGTTGCGGTCCGTCCAGAGGCGCTCGAAGGCCTCGCGCTCCGGACCGTAATGGAAATGGGTGGTGTTAACGTCCTTGCGCATCTCTGCCCGGAGGGCCGCGGTCGCCTCGGCATCGACGACGCCGTCGGTGATCACCACGCCGTAGCGCGCCTTCGCCGCCGCGAGCCCGACATAGCCGCGCTCGACATCGAGCCGCACCCGCTCCGGCTCGCGATCCAGCGGGCAGCCGCGCCCGCCCCCGCCCGGGGAATGGATGTGGATGACGTCGCCGGGTTCGGCGATCGCGATGTCGGTGTTCCCGAGGATGCGTTCGCCGGCCGCGCCGGGTTTGATGATGAAGTTCGAGGTTTCGGCCGACAGGCCACCCAGCGTGCCCCAGGGGCGGAAGATCGAGCGGTCGCGGTTGCGCACGGTGATGCGCGAGTTCGGCGCGAAGACCTTGAACTCCATCACGGTGGCGAGGCCGCCGCGCCAGCGGCCGGGGCCGCCCGAATCCGGCAGCAGGCCATAGCGGGTGAACTGGATCGGCACCTCGGTCTCGGTGATCTCGATCGGCGTGTTCTTGAGATAGGCGGCGTCGGCGCCCGAGCCGTTGGTGCCGTCGCGATGGGGCATGCCGCCGCCGCCGCCGACGACCGGGTTGATCGCGGCGATGACGCTGCGATGGGTGCGCTCGTCGGTGGTCATGACGTTGACGATGGAGCTCGAGCCCGCCGGCGCGGCGGGCATGCGCTCGGGCACGGCGAGGCTGAAGGCGCCGAAAACCAGGCTGCGCAGTCTGGCACAAGTCAGGCTGCGCATGCCGACGGCGGCCGGGAAGGTTGGATTCAGCACCGTGCCCTCGGGCGCGATGCAGGTGAAGGGCCGGGTCAGGCCGGAGTTGAGCAGGATCTGCGGGTTGAGCGTGTAGAGGACGTAGTAGACGCCGACCAGCAGCAGGGTGTGGCGCGGGTCTGAACCCGTGGGCACGTTGAGCGAGGAGCCGAGCTGCGGGTCCGAGCCGGTGAAATCGAGGATCGCCTCGTCGCCCTTGATCGTCAGCGTCAGCTTGAGGCGGCAGGGGTTGCCGTCGACGCCGTCCTCGTCGGCATAGTCGGCGAAGATGTATTCGCCGTCCGGCATCCCGCGCAGGATGTCGCGGGCCTGATGTTCGGCATAGTCCATCAGCCCGTCGAGGCCGTCCATGAAGCCCTTGGCGCCGAACTTCCGGACCATGGCCAGGATCTTGCGCTCGCCGGTGTTGAGCGCCCCGGCGAGCGCCTTCAGGTCGCCCATGTTGAGGGCGGGCTTGCGGACGTTCATCGTCATGATCCGCAGGATCGTCTCGTCGAAGGCGCCGTCGCGCATCAAGGTCATCGGCGGGAAGCGGATGCCCTCCTGATGGATTTCCGTCAGCGAGCGGGAGAGCGAGGCCGGCACCGCGCCGCCCATGTCGGTGTTGTGGACGTGGCCGCCGACGAAGCAGACGATCTCGCCCTCGTGGAAGATCGGCTTCCACAGATGCGTGTCAGGCGCGTGGGTGGCGAGATAGCCGCTATAGGGATCGTTGGTGAAGGCGATGTCGCCGGGCCGGTATTCGTCGACGAGCTCGATCGCACGGTTGTAGTTCATGCCCGGATACCAGGTCGCGCCGAGATCCATCGGCACCGCGACGACGCGGCCGGTCTTGTCCATCACCATCACGGTGAAGTCCTCGGTCTCCTTGACGAAGGTCGAGTGGGCCGTGCGGTAGAGCGTGTAGGCCATGTTCTCGGCCGCCGCCCGGCAATGGTTCGCCAGAACCTGCAAGGTGATCTTGTCGACCATGATCAGGCCTCGCTGCGCAGAATAAGGTGGAGATTGAGATGGGCATCGACCTCGGCGTCGAAGCCTTCGGGGATGCAGATCGTCGTGTCCTGCTGAGCGACGACGGCCGGCCCTGAAAAGCGGTGGCCGTTGCGCAGGGCATCGCGGTGGTGGAGATCGACCTCGCGGGTGGCGCCGTCGAGCCAGACCTCGATCCGGCGCGCGGGCGTCGCCATCGCCGCCCGCTGGTCCGCCGTCGCTGCGGGCCGGGGGCGCGGCGTCGCGCCGCTGACGACCAGACGCAGATTGACGATCTGCACCTCGGCACCGACGTCGTTGAAATCGTAGATGGCGAGATGCTGGCGGTGGAAGGCGGCCGTCATGGCGGCGAGGTCGCCGTCGCGCAGCCAGGCTTCATCCAGCGACACCTCGATCTCGAAGGACTGGCCGTGATAGCGCATGTCGGCGCTCAAGGTTTCGACCACGGGGCCGTCGAAGCCCTGGTCCTGCCGGATCCAGGCCAGCCCATCCGCCTTGAGTTTGGCCAGCGCCTCGCGCAGCAGCGGCAGCGCATCCGGCACGGCCGCGGCGAAGACGGTCTGGATGAAGTCGCCCTTCACATCGGCGATCAGCCCGCCGAGCGCGCTGACCACGCCCGGCCGGTGCGGCACCAATACGCGGGGGATGCCGAGTTCGCGTGCCAGGAAGCAGCCGAGCATCGGCCCCGCGCCGCCGAAGGGCATCAGCGTGAAGTCGCGCAGATCGACGCCGTAGCGCGCCACCAGCTTGTTGACCTCGACGAACATCTCGGAGACCGCGACCGCGATGATCGCCTCGGCGGTGGCCTGAGGCGTCTGGTCGAGGCGTCCCGCCACCTCTCCGATCACCGCGTCGGCCCGGGCGCGGTCCATGCCGATCTGGTTGTAGGCGAGGGGCGTGTGGCCGAGGAAGCCGCTCGCCGCCATCGCGTCGGTGACGGTGGCGCGCGTGCCGCCGCGCCCATAGCAGGCGGGCCCCGGCGTCGAGCCGGCGCTTTCGGGGCCGACCTTGAGCACGCCGAAATCATCCGCCCAGGCGATCGAGCCGCCGCCGCTGCCGATCGAGGTCACGGAGACGGATGGCAGGAAAAGCGGGAAGTCGCCGACGACCTCGCCGGTGCCGAATTGCGGCTGACCGTCGATGATGAGCGCGAGGTCGGCGCTGGTGCCGCCGATGTCGAGCGTCAACACGTTGCCGACACCGGCCTGCTCGGCCAGCCAGGCGGCGCCGATGACGCCCGAGGCCGTGCCCGAGAGCAGCATGTTGACGCAAGCGCGCTTGCCCGTCGGGGCGTTCATGATGCCGCCGTTCGACTTGGTCAGCATCGGGGCGGCCGGCACGCCGCGCGAGGCGAGCGCGTCTTCCAGCGCCGTGAGATAGCCCGCCACGCGAGGGTGGACGTACCCGTTCAGGATCGCCGTCGTCGTGCGCTCATATTCGCGGATCACCGGCCAGACCTCGCTGGTGGTGAAGACGAAGAGTTCGGGCGCGAGCTCCGCGATCAGCGCCTTCGCCTGCGCCTCGTGGGCGCCGTTGCGATAGGCATGGAGGAAGGAGACGATGACGCCATCGATGCCCTTGGCGCGGATGGCGGCCACGGCAGCGGCGAGGCCGTCGGTGTCGAGCGGCTCGGCGATCTCGCCGCTGGCGAGCTGGCGCTGGCGAACGCCGTGGATGCGGTCGCGCGGGATCAACTGCTCGGGCCTGGCGCAGAACAGCGAGTACATCTCCGGCATACGCAGCCGGGCGAGCTCGATCACGTCCTCGAAGCCCGCCGTCGTGATCAGCGCCAGCCGGCTGCCCTTGCGCTGGATGATGGTGTTGATGCCGACCGTGGTGCCGTGGACGAAGGAGACGACCTCCCCGGGCGCGATGCCATGGCGCTCCTGCAGCAGGCGCAGCCCGTCGAGCAGTTCCTTGCCCGGTTCGTCCGGCGTGGTCAGGACCTTAATGGTTTCGACGCGGTCGGTGCCGGTCTCGAGGGCGCAGAAGTCGATGAAAGTGCCGCCGATGTCGACGCCGATACGCCAGCTCATGATGTGCCTGTCCGTGAAGTGCGTCGCCATCTCGGGGCGGGCGTGCCTCGTCGTCAAAGACCAAGCCCACCCAGCTCTATAAGACTGGCTTATGGTCTGGCCCCGGTGCCGCCAGCAGCCCGAGATCGCGGCAGGCGGTGCGCAGATGGGCGCGCAGGAGATCGTGGCTGCGCGAGAGCGGGCGGCGCGCGCTGGTCAGCAGGCAGAGCGGCAGCGAGACCTCGGGCAGGAAAGGCCTGGTCACGAGGCCGGGAAAGCTGTGCCAAGGCAGTAGGCCGTCGACGACCGCGACCCCGAGCCCCTGCTGGACGAAGGCGAGGCCGATGATCGAGACGTCGATCTCCATTTCCGGCTGGAAAACCAGCCCTTCGCGGCCGAAGGCCTCGCGCAGCAACCGCCCCTGCAGGGAGGTGGCGCGGTATGAGATCAGCGTTTCCTCGCGCAGGTCGGCGGTTGCGATCGAGGGCTTCTGCGCCAGCTCATGGCCCGCGGGCAGGACGCAGACCATCCGCGTCCGGCCGATGATCTCGGTGTCGATCCCCGCCATCGGCTCGTCGGTCATGGCGACGCCGAGCCCGGCCTGGCCGTCGTCCAGCATGCGCATGATGATCTCGGCCGGAACGACATAGGAGAGCAGGCGCAACCCGGGATGGGTGCTGCGGAAATGGCGTAGCGCCTCGGGCACGACCGAAAGGGAGGGCGGTGCCGAGGCGGCGAGGCGCACGATGCCGGCCTTGCCGTGGCGCAGGTCTCGGGCGCGGCCGCGCAGCGCCTCCAGATCGCCGAACAGGCGCTCGACCTCGGGGTAAAGATCCTCGGCCTCCGGGGTCGGGATCAGCCGGCCCTTGACCCGCTGGAACAGCTTGAAGCCGAGTTCGTCCTCGGTGTGCAGCAGGATCTGGCTGAGCGCCGGCTGCGAGACGTTCAAGGCTTCGGCGGCGCTGGTGAGCGTGCCGCAGCGCATCACCATCCGGAACACTTCGATCTGGCGGGCGCGCATTGATTCACTCCAGCCCGAGCCGCGGGCGAGGCAACTCCACAGGGGGATTCGTCATGGCGCAAGAGGGCGCGGCTGTCGGCCGGAGGCGCGGGGCGCGATTCTCAACGATCCGTTAAGCGCGTTGGGAGGGCGGTCTCCGATCTGCTCATTAAATCGGCAGCTTCGGGCATCTTGCATACAATTGCACGAGGGCCGCGCAAGATGACGCGTGGCGAGGTTGCCAAGTCCTTGGAATCGCAGCCGTCCGCGATTGGCACGCTCCCTGCTAGCGGAAGACGCGTTTCGCTCTTCCGCCCGCCTGCCAACCGAGGACAGACCCCGATGATCACGCGCCGCACAGTCATCGCCGCAGGCCTCGCCGCTCCCTTCGTGGCCAAGGGAGGGGGTGCCCAGGCCCAGGCGCCGAGCCGCAACGAAACCTTGCTGCTCGTGCAGGAATACGGGCCCAACAGCCTCGACATGCAGGGCATCGGCTCGTCGCAGCCGGTCAACGGCGTCTCGCTCAACTGCTATGATCGCCTGCTGCGCTTCAAGCCCGTCCCGATCCCGGGCGGAGGCGGTCACCAGGTGGCGATGGGCGAGCTCGAGGGCGAGCTGGCCGAGAGCTACCAGGTCGCTTCCGACGGCATGAGCGCGACCTTCAAGCTGCGCGATGCCAAGTTCCATTCGGGTCGCGCGGTCACCGCCAAGGATGTGAAGTGGTCGATGGACCGCGCCGTCTCGATCGGCGGCTTCGCCACCACGCAGATGAACGCCGGCTCGCTGGAGAAGCCCGAGCAGTTCGTCGCCGTCGACGACAAGACTTTCCGCATCGATTTCGTCCGCAAGGACAAGATGACCCTGCCCAATCTGGCGGTCACCATTCCATTCGTCTTCGACTCCGAGCTCGCCATCGCCAACAGCGGCGGCGATCCATGGGCGAAGGAGTATCTGAAGAACAACATCGCCGGCTCCGGCGCCTACAAGGTCGAAAGCTGGAAGCCGGGCGTTGAGACGATCTATGTCCGCAACGACGCCTGGGCCTGCGGAAAGCTGCCGCAGCTGCGCCGCATCATCGCCCGCGACATCGCCTCGCCCTCGACCCGCCGCGCGCTGATCGAGCGCGGGGATGCGGACGTGTCCTACGGGCTTCCGCCGAAGGATTTCAAGGACTTGGCTGACGGCGGCAAGATCAATGTCGTCGGCGTGCCGATCCCCAACGGCGTCTGGGGTTGCTACCTCAACACGCAGGTCGGCCCGTTCAAGGATGTGCGCCTGCGCCAAGCCGTCGCCTGGGTGATGCCTTACGAGAAGATCATGCAGGCGGCGCTGTTCGGCCGCGGCGTCTCGATGGCCGGCGGCACGAGCCCGAAGGTCGCCTGGCCGCAGCCCTTCCCCTACACGACCGACGTCGCCAAGGCGAAGGTGCTGGTGGATGCGGCCGGCGGGCCGTTCTCGACGACGCTGTATTTCGACGCCGGCAACGCGACCGTGGCCGAGCCGATGGCGGTGCTGATCAAGGAGGCGCTCTCGCAGATCGGCATCACGGTCGAGATCAACAAGGTTCCGGGCGCCAATTTCCGCACCGAGATCGCCAAGAAGACCAATCCGATGGTGCTCAACCGCTTCGCGGGCTGGCTCGACTATCCGGATTACTACCTGTTCTGGACGATGCACGGCAACAATTCGATCTTCAACATCGCCGCCTACCAGAACCCGGCGCTGGACAAGCTCGTCGATGCCGCCCGCTTCGCCCCCGACAAGGCCTCCTACGACGCCAACGTCATCGACTTCATCAAGCTGATCAATGCCGAGGTGCCGATGGTGCCGATCAACCAGCCGACACATGACGTCGCGCTGCAGAAGAACATCGGCGGCTACCAGTTCCAGCCCTGCCGTGAGCCGGACTTCCGCTACCTGACCAAGGGCGTGTGACGCTGATGGCCGCTCGTCGTCATTGCGAGCGTAGCGAAGCAATCCAGTAGCGGCCGCGCTCCACGTCCCCCTGGATTGCTTCGCTACGCTCGCAATGACGACTCGCCAAACGAGCAAAAGGGAACGCCATGCTTCGCCTGATCGGCCAGCGCATGATGACGACGATCCCCTCGGTGATCGGCGTCATCATCGTCACCTTCCTGCTGACGCGGGTGCTGCCGGGCGACACGGCGGCCTATTTCGCCGGCCCGGCCGCCTCGCCGGAGGCGATCATCGAGATCCGCAACAAGCTCGGGCTGGATCGGCCGCTGCCGGTCCAGTTCGTCTCTTATGTCACCGCCCTGGTGAAGGGCGATCTCGGCGTCTCGCTGACGACCGGCCAAGCGGTGACGGCCGATCTCGCGCAGCGCCTTCCGGCCTCGGCCGAACTGACGCTGGCGGGGCTCCTGCTGGCGATGTCGGTGGCGCTGCCGCTCGGCGTGCTCGCGGCCGTTCGCCAGGGCTCCTGGATCGACCATCTCTGTCGCATCGTGGCGACGGCAGGCGTCTCGCTGCCGGTGTTCTTCACCGGGCTGCTGCTCGTCTATGTCTTCTACTTCATCCTCGGCTGGGCGCCGGCGCCGCTCGGGCGGCTCGACGTCTTCGCCTCGGAGCCCGCACGCGTCACCGGGCTCTATCTGGTCGACTCGCTGCTGGCGCGGGATGGCGAGACCTTCCGGGCCGCGCTGGCGCAGATCGCGCTGCCGGCGATCACATTGGCGATCTTCTCGCTCGCTCCGATCACGCGGATGACGCGCGCCTCGATGCTCGCCGTGCTCGGGGCGGATTTCGTGCGGACAGCGCGCGCCAGCGGGCTCTCCAGCCGCAAGGTCATCGGCACCTACGCCTTCCGCAATGCGATGCTGCCGGTCGTGACCACGCTCGGCATGGTGTTCTCCTTCCTGCTCGGAGCGAACGTTCTGGTGGAGAAGGTCTTCGCCTGGCCGGGCGTGGGTTCCTATGCGGTCGAGGCGCTGATTGCCTCCGACTATGCCCCGATCCAGGGCTTCGTGCTGACGATGGCGATCCTCTACGTCGCGCTGAACCTGATGATCGATCTGCTCTACGGCGTCATCGACCCGCGCGTCCGGCTGGAGGGCTGAGGGCATGAACGACATGACCAAGATCGATCCCGCCCCCGCGCCCGCCCTGCGCTTCGAAGCACCGCCCTCGACCAGCCTGCTGGCGCATGCCCGCCACATCGTCTCCGAGAACCCGGTGACCGGGCTCGCCTTTGGGCTCTTCGCGTTGATCCTGTTCGCGGCGATCTTCGGCCCCTCGCTGGTTCCCTATGATCCGCTCGCCAGCAACACCAACTCGGCCCTTCAAGCGCCGAGCGCGCGGCACTGGTTCGGCACCGACCAGCTCGGCCGCGACATCTTCAGCCGGGTGATCGTGGCGACGCGGCTCGATTTCGCCATCGCGGTCTGCTCGGTCGCGCTCGTCTTCGCGATGGGCGGGCTCGCCGGCGTCATGGCCGGCTTCTATGGCGGCTGGGTCGACAAGGTGGTCGGGCGCATCGCCGATACGATCATGGCGTTTCCGCTCTTCGTGCTGGCGATGGGCATCGTCGCGGCGCTCGGCAACAGCGTGACCAACATCGTCATCGCCACCGCGATCATCAATTTCCCGCTCTATGCCCGCGTCGCACGGGCCGAGGCGAATGTCCGGCGCGAGGCGGGCTTCGTCCAGGCGGCGCGGCTTTCGGGCAACTCCGATTGGCGCCTGCTGCTGACGCAGATCGTGCCCAACATCATGCCGATCATGGCGGTGCAGATGTCGCTGACCATGGGCTATGCCATCCTCAACGCGGCGGGGCTCTCCTTCATCGGGCTCGGCGTGCGCCCGCCCACCCCGGAATGGGGGATCATGGTCGCGGAGGGGGCTAGCTTCATCGTCTCGGGCGAATGGTGGATCGCCTTCTTCCCGGGGCTGGCGCTGATGACGGCGGTGTTCTGCTTCAACCTGCTCGGCGACGGTGTGCGTGACCTCGTCGACCCGCAGCGGAGGAATTGAGGATGGCTCAGGTCCACCAAGCCGGCATTCCCGGCCGGAGCGAAGCGGAGAGCCGGGAACCTCCGGCGAGAGATGCTCGGGTCAAGCCCGAGCATGACGGAGTTGTCCGTCCATGACCGCGCCCCCGCTCCTCGACATCCAGAACCTCACCGTTGAATTCGCCACGCGGCGCGGCACGGTGCAGGCGGTCAAGGCGATCGACGTCAGCGTCGCCAAGGGCGAGACGGTGGCAATCGTCGGCGAATCCGGCTCCGGCAAGTCGGTGACCTCCTATGCCGTGGTGCGGATCCTCGACCGGGCCGGCAAGGTCGCCGAGGGCGCGATCTCGTTTTCAGGCGTGGACCTCGTGGCGGCCAGCGAAGCGCAGATGCGCGACATCCGCGGGCGCGAGATCTCGATGATCTTCCAGAACCCGCGCGCGGCGCTGAACCCGATCCGCAAGGTCGGCAAGCAGATCGAGGACGTGCTGCTCGAACATGTTCAGGCGACGCGGGCGACGGCGCGGGAGAAGGCGATCGAAGCACTGGCCAAGGTCAGGATCGCGCGACCCGAGGAACGCTACGACGCCTATCCGTTCGAGCTGTCCGGCGGCATGTGCCAGCGCGTCGTGATCGCGCTGGCGCTCGCCTGCCAGCCCCAACTCCTGATCGCCGACGAGCCGACGACGGGCCTCGACGTCACCACCCAGAAGGCGGTGATGGACCTGATCGTCGAGCTCACGCGCGAGCGCGGCATGTCGACGATCCTGATCACCCATGACCTCGGTCTGGCGGCCGCCTATTGCGACAAGGTCGTGGTGATGGAGAAGGGCAACGTCGTCGAGACGGCGCAGGCCAGCGAGATCTTCCGCAATCCCCAGCACCCCTATACCCGCAAGCTGATGCAGGCGACGCCGCGCATCGGCATGAGCCTGCGCGACCTGCTGCCGGAGGCGCAGAAGGGACCGGCCGCACAGCCGGTGGCTGCGAAGGCTGTGCCGAAGTCGGATGCCGCGCCGCTGATGCGGGTCGAAAACCTCGTGAAGGAGTATCCGCGGCCACAGAGCGGCTCGCTCTTCGCAAAGCTGATGGGCAAGGCGGAGGAGCCGAAAGCTCCGTTCCGCGCCGTCGACGGCATCAGCTTCAGCGTGGCCAAGGGCGAGACGCTCGGGCTCGTCGGCGAGTCCGGCTGCGGCAAATCGACGACCTCGATGATGATCACGCGGCTGATCGACAAGACCAGCGGCTCGATCCTGTTCGACGGCACGGATATCGGGGCGATTCCCGCCAAGCAGTTCGCGGCGTCCGCGCATCGCCGGCGCATCCAGATGGTCTTCCAGGACCCGACCGACAGCCTCAATCCGCGCTTCACGGCGGAACGCGCGATCGCCGATCCGATCCTGCGGATGGGCGGGATTTCGGGGCGCGACGCGCTGCGGGCGCGCTGCGAGGAGCTGGCGCGGCTGGTCGGGCTGCCGGTCGAGCTGATCGACCGCTTCCCGCACCAGCTCTCGGGCGGGCAGAAGGCGCGGGTCGGCATCGCACGGGCGATCGCGCTCGACCCCGATCTCGTCATCCTCGACGAACCGACGGCGGCGCTCGACGTCTCCGTCCAGGCGGTCGTGCTGAACCTGCTGCAGGAGCTGAAGGAGCGGCTCGGGATGAGCTATCTCTTCGTCTCGCATGATCTCAATGTGGTGCGGCTGCTCTGCGACCGAGTGATCGTGATGAAGACGGGCGCCATCGTCGAGCAGGGCACGGCCGAGGAGGTGCTCGGCGACCCGAAGGCGGACTATACCAAGGAACTGCTGACGGCGATTCCCCATCCGCCGGCGTGATGACATTCTGCCGTCATTGCGAGCGCAGCGAAGCAATCCAGAACGGCAGTGCTCGACGTCCCCTGGATTGCTTCGCTGCGCTCGCAATGACGATAGCCGACCGGAGAAACCCATGATCCTCAACGATCCCGCCGTCGTCGCCGAAGTCGAGGCCGCCTTCATGGTCTATGAGAAGGCGCTGAACGAGAACGACGTCGCGGTGCTGGACGCCTGCTTCAAGGATGCGCCCGAGACGATCCGCTACGGCATCGGCGAAAATCTCTACGGCTTCGGCGAGATCGCGGCCTTCCGCGCGGCGCGCCCGTCCGCCGGGCTGAAGCGCACGATCGAGCGCACCGTCATCACCACCTATGGCGACGCCTTCGCCACGGCCAATACGCTGTTCCGGCGCGAGAGCATGGCGGGCAAGATCGGCCGCCAGAGCCAGACCTGGGTCAAGTTCCCCGAGGGCTGGCGCGTCGTCGCCGCCCATGTCAGCGCCATCGCCGAGTGAGCGGCCGCTGCGGGCGACCGCGCATGCCCTTGCTCCTCCCGCCCCACCTTTCCCCGACGGCGACAGGGTCATGCAGCCAGGTTCCGCCCCCGTCCGAACCGCAAGGGCCGCCACCGCGCCGGTGACGCGCACCGAGGCGCTGCGGCTGCAGCTGTCCGATGCGATCGTCTCCGGCCAGCTCGAGCCGGGGACGCCGCTGGACGAACAGGAACTCGCCACCCGCTTCGGCGTGTCGCGCACGCCGGTGCGAGAGGCGATCCGCCAATTGTCGGCCTCGGGGCTGGTCAGCGTCCGGCCGCATCGCGGCGCGGTGGTGGCGCTTCCGACGCCCCGCCAGTTGAACGACATGTTCGAGGCGATGGCGGAGCTGGAGGCGCTCTGCGCCGGGCTCGCCGCCCGCAACATGACCGTGCCCGAGCGGCGGGCATTGGAAGCCCTGCACGAGGCTTTAAGGCTGCTCGTCCATGAGGGCGACCCGGCCAGCTATCACGCGAAGAACGAGGCCTTTCACGCCGCGATCTATGCCGGCTCGCATAATGGCTATCTCGCCGAGCTGACGCTGATGACGCGCACCCGCGTCGCGCCGTTCCGGCGGGCGCAGTTCCGCGCCACGGGCCGCCTCGGCGGTTCCTATCGGGAGCATGAGCTGATCGTGCAGGCGATCCTGCGTGGCGACCAGCCGGGTGCGCAGGAGGCGATGCGCGCCCATATCGGTATCGTCAGGGATGCGTTCAGGAGCTATGCGGAGACGCGGTGAGGGGGCGGCTCACAGCGGCGGCAGTTCCCTTAAGGGATTGATGCAGGCGACCTCGAGGGGGCGGAAGTGCCTCTCGTTGCCGGTCAAGACGATCAGACCGTGTGCGGCTGCCGTGGCGGCGATTGCAATGTCGGCGAACCCCGTCCCGTGAGCGCGAGCCCGATCGAGCAACGGCCCCGCGGCATAGGCGACATTAAGATCGAACGGCAGGATACGTCCGGCGTAGAGATGGGCCATCGCATCGATCCACTGCCGCAGGCGGAGTGCTTTGGTGGTCGCGCCACGACGCAAGCACGCGCAGATGCCGCTCTCCACCTCAGCGATGGTGATCGCGGACAGAAAAAGCCGTCCCTTGGCCCGAGCCTGCCAATCCAGCCACGGGCCGTGTTGCTGGGCCTTGGTCGGAGCCGACGCCGAAAGCATGTCGGTGTCGAGCAGGTACATCAGAACTCGAGTTCGCGCGGCGAAGACCGATCCCGATCGGGAATATCGCCAGGCTCGCCGGGAAAGGCGGCCAGCAGCTCCTCGAAACTCGGCACGTTGGCGAGGCGCTGATACTCGGCGAAAGACAGCACGACCGCCTCCTTGCGCCCATGCCGGGTGATGAGCGCAGGCTCGCCGGCGACGGCACGGTCGACGAGAGCGGAGAGGGACGCCTTCGCCTCCCGCAACTGGACTTCCTTCATCGCGATCTCCCACGGTGACTACAGGTGACCTTATCACGTGCACGCTGTTCGGCGAAGTCCGGCTTTGCCGTCACCCCACCTTCGCCTGCGCCGCCACGAAGGCGCGCCAGCCGCCGAATGTCGTCACGTCGCGCGCGCCTTCGGTCGCGATGGTTTCGCAGAGGAAGCCCTTGACGCTCGTGCCGTCGGCCAGCGCCAGCGTGCCGATGCTGAGCGGGGAGGGGATGCCGGCGACGAAGCGGCCGAAGCCCTCCGGCGGCAGCGACCAGACCTCGAGCGCGATCGCGGCGCCGCCGGCCCCGACACGGATCAGGCCTGGCCGCGCCGGCGGTCCCCCCGGCAGGGCGAAGAGTCGGTAGTCCGCAGTGGTCGTGGTCGCCCGCAGGAAGCTGCCCCCCCGGTCGGTCAGCTCCCGGTTCAGCGGCATGCCGGAGAGATGCGCGCCGACGACGGCGATCTCGATGGCGTCGGGCGCGGCCCGAACCGGCGCGGGTGTCGCGGCGGGATGAGGCAGGCCGATCGCGCCCAGCGGCAGCCCCGCAGCGGCGTGGAGCGCCTGCCCGATGCCCGCGAGCACGGCATCATGCCCGGCCGGAGCGATCAGGGTCACGCCCGCCGCCGTGCCGTCGGCCGACAGGCTGGCGGGGATGGCCAGCGCGCAAAGATCGAGCAGATTGACGAAATTGGTGTAGCGCCCGAGCAGCGAATTGGCGCCGACAGGGTCGGCCGCCATCTCGGCCAGCGTCACCGGGCGCGGCGCTGTCGGCACCATCAGTGCGTCGATGCCCTTCATCGCCGCCTTCGCCACCAGCGCGAGTTCGGCGACGCGGTAGCGCGCGGCGAAGGTCTCGGCCGCATCGGGCAAAGGCCGGCCGGCGATGACCTGGCGGATCACGGGCAGGATCGCCTCTGGGTCCTTCGCGAGCAGATCGCGGATCGTCAGATAGCGCTCGGCGACCCAGGGTCCCTCATAGAGCAGGCGCGCGGTCTCGTAGAACGGCGCCATGTCGAGCGGGACGATCTCGGCGCCGAGGGCCTTGGCGCGCTCGACCGCGGCGGCGAAGCTCGCGGCGGCTGCGGCATCGCCCGCGACGTCGAGATCCTCCGGGCGGGGCACGGCGATTCTGAGCTTTGGCGGCACCGCGCCTCGCCGGCCCAGCGGCAGGGCGTGGGACCAAGGATCGCCGGCATCGGGGCCAGCTGCGACCGACAGCACCGCCCATGCATCCTCGACGGTCAGGGCAAAGACGGAGACGCAGTCCAGCGTGCGGCAGGCCGGCACGACGCCCGCCGTCGAGACGAGACCGAGGCTGGGCTTGAGGCCGACGAGGTTCTGCAGTCCCGCCGGTACGCGGCCCGAGCCCGCCGTATCGGTGCCCAGCGCCGCGGGCACGATGCCGGCTGCGACGGCGCTTGCCGAGCCGGAGCTGGAGCCGCCGGGGACGAGATCGGCGCGGAGCGCATTGCGCGGTACGCCATAGGGCGAGCGGGAGCCGTTCAGGCCGGTGGCGAACTGGTCGAGATTGGTCTTGCCGATGACGATGGCGCCAGCCGTACGCAGCCGGGCGACGACGGTCGCGTCCTGTGCGGGCGTGAAGGCGAAGGCGGGGCAGGCCGCGGTGGTGGGCAGGCCGGCGACGTCGATATTGTCCTTCACCGCGACGGGGATGCCCCACAACGCACGGCCGCGCGGTCCCTCCGCCTGCAGGGCCTCAGCCTCCGCCAGCACTTCGGCTTCGGGCCGCAGCGTGATGAAGATCGCCGCGTCGCCATGGGCGCGGTGGCGGGCATAGCAGGCGGCGATGGTCTGGGGGATGGTGGCGCTGCCATCGAGATGGGCGTCGAGCAGGCTGGTCAGGGTCGTCACGGGGCTCTCTTTCGCAGCGCCTATCGATTAGGCAAAACTCAAGGAGTTGCATGCAAGGATTATGCAACGAATGCGCTCGTCCGCCGCTTTGTCGAATGCGGCGGGCCGAGGTCGTTTCGGCTCAGATTTCGAATCGCCGGAATTGTCTCGTTCCGGCAATGGGTTCGGCTGTGCTTCTCATGATCCGATTCCGCTTCCGGCGCTGACTCGCGCTCAGGCACGGGCCTTGCAAAGCCCGTTCCGCTGATCCGCGATCGGGGGCGCCGCACCGTGAGCCGCATCGACATTCCTGCCCGGCCCTTCCCGCTCGGCGTCGACATGGCGCGCACGGCGCTGATCATCATCGACATGCAGCGCGACTTCCTCGAGCCCGGCGGCTTCGGCGCCGCGCTCGGCAACGACGTCTCGCGGCTGGTGGCGGCGGTCGAGCCCTGCCGGGCGATCCTGGCGGCAGCGCGGGCGGCGGGGCTGCTCGTCATCCACACCCGCGAGGGGCACCGGCCCGATCTCGCCGACGCGCCGCCGGCCAAGGTCCTGCGCGGCCCGGCCGACAAGCGCATCGGTGCCTGCGGGCCGATGGGGCGCATCCTGATCCGCGGCGAGGCGGGGCACGAGATCATCCCCGCGCTGGCGCCGCTGCCCGGCGAGCCGGTGATCGACAAGCCCGGCAAGGGCGCCTTCTACCAGACCGATCTCGAGCTGATGCTGCGCAACCGCGGCATCGAGACGCTGATGGTGACGGGCGTCACCACCGAGGTCTGCGTCCACACCACGGTGCGCGAGGCGAATGACCGGGGCTATCGCTGCCTCGTGTTGGGCGATGCCTGCGCCTCCTATTTCCCCGAATTCCACGAGGTGGGTCTGCAGATGATCGCGGCCCAGGGCGGAATCTTCGGCTGGGTTTCGACGACGACGGAGGTGCTGGCCGCGCTCTCCGGGCGGGAGAAGGCGGCCTGATGAGGGGCTGAGAGGCCGGGACAGGAGGGGGACATGGCGACGACGACGGCGAGCGCGACGACGACCTCACCGAAGCTCTGGGCACCGGGCGACTGGAACGCCCTGTTCGGCTTCGGGACCAACATCCTGGTCAACCTGCTGGTGCTGACCGGGCTCCTGCAATTCGTCCTGAAGATGCCGACGGAGCTGATCTACGGGCGCATCCTGCCGGCGCTGGGGCTGATGATGGCGCTCTCGACCGGCTACTATGCCTGGCTGGCCTGGAAGCTCGCCAAGGAGACCGGTCGGGACGATGTCTGCGCGCTGCCCTCGGGCATCAGCGTGCCGCACATGTTCGTCGTCACCTTCGTGATCATGCTGCCGATCGCGACGATGACCGGCGATCCCGTCAAGGGCTGGGAGGCGGGCCTCGTCTGGGTGTTCTTCCAGAGCTTCATCCTGATGATCGGCGGCTTCATCGCGCCCTACATCCGCAAGATCACGCCGCGCGCGGCGCTGCTCGGCACGCTGGCGGGCGTCTCGATCGCCTTCATCTCGATGCGGCCGGCGCTGGAGATCTTCCTGACGCCGGCGATCGGCCTGGTGTGCCTGGCGATCATCCTGGTGAGCTGGTTCGGCGGCATCCGCTATCCGCGCGGCATCCCGGCCGGGCTCGTCGCGATCGCCTTCGGCCTCGTGATCGCCTGGGGATCCTCGCTCATCGGGCTCGATGTCGGCGGGCTCTCGCTGGCCAAGCTCGGCGCGGCCTTCTCGAATTTCGGCTTCTCGCTGCCGGTGCCGGCCTTCGACCACGTCTTCTCGGGCTTCACCTATCTCGGGATCATCCTGGTCACGGCCATCCCCTTCGGCATCTACGATCTCGTCGAGGCGATGGACAATGTCGAGAGCGCGGAAGCTGCCGGCGACCACTACCCGACCACGCGGGTGCTGACCGCCGACGGCGTCGTCTCGCTGATCGGCTGCCTGATGGGCAACCCGTTCATCAACGCCGTCTATATCGGCCATCCCGGTTGGAAGGCGATGGGCGGGCGCATCGGCTATTCGGCCGCCACCGGGCTGATCGTGATCGTGCTCTGCTGGTTCGGCATCGTCGCGCTGCTGCTGGCGCTGATCCCGATCGTCGCGATCTCGCCGATCCTGCTCTATATCGGCATGTTGATCGGCGCGCAGGCCTTCCAGACCACGCCGACCAGCCATGCCCCTGCGATTGTCCTGGCGGTAACGCCGCATCTGGCGGCCTGGGCCAAGGTGCAGATCGACGGGGCGCTGGGCGCCGCGGGCACGAACGCGGCGGCTGTCGGCATCGACAAGATGGCCAATATGGGCGTGCTCTATCACGGGCTCGAACTGATGGGCGGCGGGGCGATCCTGTCGGGGCTCGTCCTCGGTGCCATCGCCGTCTTCGTCATCGAGAAGCAGTTCGTGCAGGCCGCCGGTTTTGCGGCCGCTGGCGCCATCCTCACCTATTTCGGGCTGATGCATGGCGAGGCGATCGGCATCGGCAAGGGGCTGGGCGTCACGCCCTCGATCAGCCTCGCCTATGCGATGGTCGCGGGGTTCCTCTGGTATTGCGGCAAGAGCCTCGCGGCGGAAAGCGGAGCCAAGACGATGACGACCGAGCCTCGCGCCCAGCTGGAGCCGGCGGAATGAGCGGAGCCGATCCGAAGACGGCCTTCGACGCCGCGCGCCATTGCGACGCGATGGCGCCGGTGCTGGGGCTGACCATCACGGATGCGCAGCGGCCGGTGGTGCTGCAGTTCCTCACCATCGCCCATGGCATGGCTGAGATCGTCCGCGCCGCGCCGATCGACGAAGCCTCGCTCGAACTCGCCCCGGTGTTCCGGCCGGGCGCGCCGGAGGCGAGCGCGTGAGCCTTGATGTCTTCGCGCCGGCCTACCGCATTGCGGCGCAGGTCCGGGAGGGGGAGGTGACGGCTCTGGCGGTCACCGAAGCCTTCCTCGCCCGCATCGCTTCGCTCGATTCCGCCATCAACGCCTTCACCGATGTCACCGCCGAGCGGGCGCTGGCGCAGGCGCGTGCTGTCGATGCCGCTCGCGCTGCCGGCGCGCCGCTCGGGCCGCTGGCGGGCGTGCCCTTCGCGGCCAAGAATCTGTTCGATATCGAAGGCCTGCCGACGCGGGCGGGCTCGAAGATCAATCGCGAGCGAAAGCCGGCCGCGCGCGACGCGGTGCTGGTCGAGCGGCTGACGGCGGCGGGCGCCGTGCTGCTCGGCGGGCTGAACATGGGCGAATACGCCTATGACTTCACCGGCGAGAACGCCCATGACGGGCCCTGCCGCAACCCGCACGACCCGGCCCGCATGGCCGGCGGTTCCTCCTCCGGCTCGGGGGCGGCAACGGCGGCCGGCCTGAGCCCGCTCTCGCTGGGTTCCGATACCAACGGCTCGATCCGCGTGCCGAGTTCGCTCTGCGGCGTCTTCGGCCTGAAGCCGACTTATGGGCGGCTGCCGCGCACGCGCAGCTTCCCCTTCTGCGACTCGCTCGACCATCTCGGCCCCTTCGCGCGCGACGTTACCGACCTGGCGACCGCCTATGACGCGCTGCAGGGACCGGATGCCCAAGATCCGGCCTGCGCGCAGCGGCCGGTCGAACCGGCGCTGCCGTCGCTGCATGCGGGTCTCGGTGGCTTGCGGATCGCGGTGGCGGGCGGGCATTTCGCGACCGACGGCATGCCGGAGGCAGCTGCGGCCGTGGCGCTTGTTGCGAAGGCGCTGGGCGCGACGGGAACGGTCGCGCTGGAGGGCGCGGCGATCGCTCGCGCCGCCGCTTTCCTCATCACCAACAGCGAGAGCGCGACCTTCCATCTCGACCGTCTGCGGGCGCGGGCGGATGATTTCGACCCCGAGACCCGCGACCGCTTCCTCGCCGGGGCGATGCTGCCGGCGGCCTGGTACGTCCAGGCGCAGCGGGCGCGGCGCTGGTTTCAAGACGAGATGATGCGGGTCTTCGCCGATGTCGATCTGATCATCGCGCCGGCCACGCCCTGTCCGGCGCCGCTGGTCGGTCAGAAAACGCTCGAACTGCGCGGCGAGACCGTGCCGCTGCGGCCCAATCTCGGACTCTTCACCCAGCCGATCTCGGCGATCGGCCTGCCCGTCGCGGCGGTGCCGGTGTTCGGCGACGGGCTGCCGATCGGCGTGCAGATCATCGCCGCGCCCTGGCGCGAGGATCTCTGCCTGCGGGCGGCGTTCGCGCTCCAGCGGGAGGGGGTGTGCGAGGCGAGGGCGCCGGTGCTCGGCTAGTTCGTCATGCTCGGGCCGCGCTTGCGCGGACCCAAGAAGCCCTTCCCGACAGAGGTGTCTCTTTTTGCAAGAGATGCTCGGGGCAAGCCCGAGCATGACGGGCGACTAGGACCCGCCGATCAGGATGCCCGCCGCGAGCACCAGCCCGCCGCCGAGCACGATCTGGAAGGCGGCGCGCAGGAAGGGCGTCTCCATGTATCGGTTCTGGATCCAGACGATCGCCCAGAGCTCGATGAAGACGACGATCAGAGCCACCGTGGTCGCCGTCCAGAAATGCGGGATCAGATAGGGCAGGGCATGGCCGAGCCCGCCCAGCGTGGTCATCACGCCCGAGGCGAGGCCCCGCTTCCAGGGCGCGCCGCGGCCCGAGAGCTTGCCATCGTCATGGGCGGCCTCGGTGAAGCCCATCGAGATGCCGGCACCGACCGAGGCCGAGAGGCCGATCAGGAAGGTGGTATGCGGGTCCTGCGTCGCGAAGGCGGTGGCGAAGATCGGGGCCAGCGTCGAGACCGAGCCGTCCATCAGCCCGGCCAGGCCCGGCTGGACCCAGGTCAGCACGAACTGGCGCTTGGCCGCGAGGTCCTCGTCGGTGCGGACATCCCCGCCGAGATGCTCGGCGGTGAGGCCTTGGGCTTTGGCCTGATGCCCGGCTTCGGCCGCCGCCAGCGTACCGAGGAGCTTGCGCGTTTCGACATCGGTCGAGCGGCCGGCAGCCGCGACATAGAAGTCGCGCGCCTGCCGCTCCATATCCTCGGCCTCGGCCCGGATCTGGTCGAGGCCGAGGTTCTCGACCAGCCAGACCGGCTTGCGTGTGTAGAAATCCGCGACATGTTCGCGCCGGATCGGCAGGACGACGTCGCCGAAGCGCTGCTGATAGAGCGCGAGCAGGCGCTGACGGTGGCCGTCCTCCTCGCTCGCCATGCCGTCGAACACCGCGGCCGAGGCCGGATAGGCCGTCCGCAGCTTCTGGGCGTAGATCGCGTAGATGCGGCCATCCTCCTCCTCCGAGGCGATCGCCAGGGCGAGGACCTCCTTCTCGGAGAGTTCGTCGAAGCGACGCTTGCCGCCAAAACCCGGAAGGGAAAAACGAGAGAGCATCGAGCGCCTCATAATTTAGAATAGTTCTAAATTAGGGCGGCTGGCCTGTCGATGCAAGCGCGCAGGGCAGGCGTCAGGCATGCCCAAAATGACGATACCCGGCCGATGGGCCGGGTATCGATCCTGTTCGCGAGACTGGGTCGCTCAGACGGTCAGCTTGCCGGCCTTGGCAGCGGCGTAGCGCTCGTTGACCTTCGCCCAGTTGACGACGTTCCACCACCCCTTGAGGTAGTCGGCGCGGCGGTTCTGGTACTTCAGGTAATAGGCGTGTTCCCAGACGTCGTTGCCGAGCAGGACCATCTGCTTGTCCATGAGCGGGCTGTCCTGGTTGGGCTTGCTCGCCAGCGTCAGCTTGCCGGCCTTGTCGACCGTGACGAAGACCCAGCCCGAGCCGAAGACGCGCAGGCCCGCCGCCTCGAAATCGGCCTTGAACTTGTCGAATCCGCCGAGATCCTTGGTGATTGCGGCGGCGACGTCGCCGGTGGGTGCGCCACCGGCGCCAGGCCCCATGATCTCCCAGAACATGCTGTGATTGGCGTGGCCGCCGCCGGCGTTGCGGATCGGCACGCGGACCGCCTCCGGCAACGAGCCGATGTCGCCGAGAAGTTCGTTGATCGGCTTCGATGCGAGGACGCCATGGTCCTTGGCGGCGTTGTTGAGGGCTGTGACGAAGGCCGCGTGGTGGCGGGTGTAATGGATGTCCATGGTCATCGCGTCGATATGCGGCTCGAGCGCCGCGGCCTCATAGGCGCGCTTGGGCAGGGAGAAGGGGCCAGCCGGCGCGGCCGGGGCGGCGGCCTGTGCCCAGACGCGGGGAGCGGCGCTCACGGCGAGGGCGGCGGCGCCGATCCCGAGGAGCGAGCGGCGGGACAGGGATGCGGTGGTCTTCATCGGGATCCTCCATGAGCGGTCGCGGTATCGGATTGCCCCAACGTTATGCCGGAGCCGCGTGCGCGGATGCAGAGCATATACGGATTCTCGGGCCGCGCGGTTCCTCCGGTCGCGGTCGCTGCAGGGCGGGTCGGGCGGGACGCTCTCATGAAGCTACGCCCAAAAGTTGAGTTAACCCTCGGTTTACCGCGTTTCGCTAGGGTTCGGTAGGAATGCCGAGGCCCGAAAAGGACCCGCCTACCATGCATGCGCTTGCGCGAACCGCCCCTGAGCCGGCCAATGAGGACATGCCGACCGAGGCGGCGGCGGAGCGGGCCGTCCGCGACATCGCCGAGCGCTTCGCCAAGCTCGGCGTCGAGATCACCGATATCTCGGGCCGCATCAGCGACGTGACGCGCCAGCTCGACGGGCAGACCCATGGCCTTCACCGCGTTGTGACGGCGGTCGATCAGGTTTCGCGCGCCAACCGCGCGATCGAGCAGGCGGCAGAGGGTGCCCAGACCACCGCTTCGGCCGTGCGTCACGGGCTCGAGCGCGTCACCGGCGCGGTGCGCCAGGGCTTGAACTCGGCCCAGTCGGACATCGAGGCGCTGTCGCAGGGCGCCCAGTCGATCTCCGAGGCGCTGTCGCAGGCCGTAACCGACGCGCACAAGGTGCGGGCGTCTAGCGACGCCATCCAGGCCATTACCCGCGAAATCCAGCTGCTCTCGATCAATGCCGGCGTGGAGGCGGCTCGCAGCGGCGCCGCCGGACGCGGCTTCGCGGTCATCGCCGCTGCGGTGAAGCACCTTGCCGAGCAGACGCGCGACGCCACCGCTCTCAGCGCCAAGCAGCTCGATGCGCTGGTCAAGTCGGTCGATACACTCGCGAGCAAGAGCGAGGAGAACGCCCAGACGGCGCAGCGCGCGAGCCATGAAAGCCGCTCGATCTCCCTGCAGATCGGCGAGTTGGACAGTTTCAGCCGCTCGGTGGTCGAACTGATCGGCGAGATCGACGCGATCTCGAACCCGACCCGCGATAACGCCGTCGCCTTTGCGAAGGTGAGCGAGGATCTCAAGGCGCTCGTGGAGGGCGTCGACCATTCCAGCGAGAACCTCGAGAAGGCCTCGCAACGGGCCGAGGCGCTGGTGTCGATCAGCGAGGGCATCCTCGGCGCGATCGCCGCCTCCGGCGTTCGCACCGCCCAATCGGAGCTGATCGCGACGGCGATGGAGACGGCCACGCAGATCGGCCTGCTGTTCGAGCAGGCCCTCGACCGCGGCGAGGTCACGCCCGCGGACCTCTTCGACGAGGCCTACCAGCCGATCCCGGGAACCGACCCGGTGCAGCACATGACGCGGTTCGTGAAGCTCTGCGACCGGATTTTGCCGCCGATCCAGGAGCCGCTGCTGGCCTCCAATCGGCGCATCGTGTTCTGCGCGGCGGTGGACCGCAACGGCTTCCTGCCGACGCACAATCTGAAATACGCGCATCCGCAGAGCCAGGACCCGGTCTGGAACAACGCCAATTGCCGCAACCGGCGCATCTTCAACGACCGCACCGGCCTGGCGGCGGCCCGCAACCGCAAGCCCTTCCTGCTCCAGACCTATCGCCGCGACATGGGTGGCGGCCAGTTCCTGGTGATGGAGGATCTCTCGGCGCCGATCATGGTCAAGGGCCGGCACTGGGGCGGGTTCCGCTTCGGCCTGAACGTGTAGCGAGGCCCTTCCAGCCGACCGGTTTTGTTGCGTCAGTCGTTGTAGAGTGAGTTGTCGGGCCCCGCGTCATGCATATCGCGCCGTCCTTTCCCAATCTGTCGGTGCTCCTGATCGATCCGAGCCCGCATTACCGGCGCATCGTGCGAACGATGCTCTACCAGGCGCAGCTGCATCGCATCTTCGAGGCATCGGACCTCCCCTCCGCCGCGACGATGTTCATCCAGAAGCAGCCGAACATCGTGATCCTGGACTGGGACCTGCCGGATAATGGCAGCACCAAATGTCTGGCTGCGATTCGCTCCTTCAAGACCTCGCCCTTCGCCAAGGCTCCGGTGCTGGTGATGATGGAGAAGCCGGACCGTCGCTCCGTCGTGCAGGCGGCAAAGCTCGGCGCGCACGAGATCATCACCAAGCCGATCTCGCCCAACAACCTCTGGCTCCATCTCTCGGGCATCATCAACATCCCGCGCAAGTACCGCGAGGCGAATGGCAGCATCACGCTCGTCCCGCGCGCCATCAGCAACGCCATCTTCTGACAAATTCGGCAGTATTCCCTTGCCCTTGACGCAGCGTCAAACGCCCTGCTGTGGCACTCCGGACACCCCCCTGCCCAAAAAGTTGACGCTACGTCGTGTGGTTAGGGAAATTTTTACCAGTCTGCCGCGATGCTGATTGGCGCAATCCTGGGTCGTGTCACATGGTCATCACCGTATCGCTCCCCGCCTTCCTCGGCCGCTCCGAAGCGGCCACCTTCCGCAACCAGTTGCTCGTCGCGCTGGAGCAGAAGGAAAGCATCGCCGTGGAATGTGCCGAGGCCGGGCCGCTGCCCAGCCTGTGGATCCAGCTGCTGCATTCCGCCGCGACCAGCGCGAAGGCGCGGGGGCTGTCCGTCTCGCTGAGGGCAGCTTCCGCGGAGTGCCGCGAATCCCTGCGGGCGATCGGTTTCGATCCCGCTCACAGCGCTCTCGTTCTGGAGTGATTTGAATGCGCATCCTCGCCATCGACGACACCAAGACCCTGCTCAGTCTGCTCAGCCTGACTCTGCGCAATGCCGGCCACGAGGTGGCCGAGGCGGAGAACGGTGAGGAAGGCTTGGTGAAGTTCGACCAGTTCAAGCCCGACCTGGTGATCACCGATCTCAACATGCCGCTCATGGACGGCATCGAGTTCACCCGTGCCTGCCGCGCCCGCCCGGCCGGCCAGAACACGCCGATCATCGTGCTGACCACGGAAAACGGCGCCGAGATCAAGGCGGAGGGTCGTCGCGCCGGCGCCAGCGCCTGGATGGTCAAGCCGTTCGAGCCCAACACCCTGCTCGGCCTCGTCGCCCGCTACCAGAACTGAGGCCTGTCCATGGATCCGTTGGCCGAACTCAAGCAGACTTTCTTCCAGGAGTGCGAAGAGCTCCTGGGGGCGCTCGAATCGCGCCTGCAGGCGCTGGACGAAGGCTCGACGGACCCTGAGGATGTCAATGCCGCCTTCCGCGCCATTCACTCGATCAAGGGCGGCGCGGGCGCCTTCGGCTGCACCGAACTGGTCTCCTTCGCGCATGTCTTCGAGGCCTCGCTCGACCATCTGAGGTCGGGCCGCGTCGCCATCGAGGACGCGCCCTTCACGCTGTTCCTGCGCTGCTCCGATGCCGTCGCGGACCTCGTCTCCGCCGCCCGCAACGACGAGCCGGCCCGGCCGCGCCCCGATGCTGGAAGCGCTCGAGCAGGTCGGCAAGGCTCCCGGCGAGGCGCCGAAGGCCGCCGCTCCGGCGCCCGCCGCGCCCGCGGCCCCGACCGCGGCGAGCGATGATCCGCCCGGCGTCGCGGCGCTCGGCAATTTGCTCGCCATGGTCGAGGCCAAGACCGCGGCCCCTGCCGACTCCGGCTGGGACGACGCTCCCGCCGCTTCGCAGAAGCCCGGCCGCGATGTCGTGCTGCGCATCTCGCCGGAGGCGGACCTGTTCCGCCGCGTCATCGAGCCCCGCGTCGTCTTCGCCTCCCTGCCCGCCGATGACATCGTTTCGATCGCCTGCGATCTGAGCCATGTCCCGGCCCTGGAGACGATCGACGTCTCAGACTGCTTCATGCGCTTCGTCGTGACGATGAGGACGGAGCTCTCGGTCGAGGAGATCGCGAGCCGCTTCGACTTCACGCTGGCGACCGAAGAATTCCAGATCGAGATTCTGTCGGAGGCCTCCGCCGCAGCCGCCGCTCCGGCCCCGGCCGCCGAGGCCGCCCCCGCCGCACCCAGCGGCGAGGTTCCCGGCTCGGTTGCGGCCGATCTCTCGGCCATCCTTGCCAAGCTCGGCCCGGCCACGGCCGCGGCCGCGCAGCCCGACATCCAGCCGGCTGCGCCCGCGCCGGCTGCGAAGCCCGCCGCCGAAGCACCGGCCGCGCCCAAGCCTGCGGCCCGCGCGCCTGCCAACGACGCCGCAGCCGCGCGCCAGCGTCAGGCCGTCAGCGTCCGCGTCGATCTCGACCGCATCGACAAGCTGATGAACCTGGTGGGTGAGATCGTCATCACTCAGTCCATGCTCGTCGAATGCGTCCGTTCGCTGCCCTACGACGTCTACGCCAAGACCGCCGAAGGCATCCTGACGCTCTCGCGCCAGACCCGCGAGCTGCAGGACCACGTCATGGCGGTGCGCGCGCAGCCGGTTAAGGCCGTGTTCCAGCGCATGCCGCGCCTCGTCCGCGAACTGGCCCAGACGCTCGGCAAGGAAGTGCGCCTCGTGCTCGAGGGCGAGAACACCGAGGTCGACAAGACGATCATCGAGGAATTGGCTGATCCGCTGACCCATATGATCCGCAACTCGATGGATCACGGGCTGGAGACGCCGGAAGACCGCATCGCCGCCGGCAAGAGCCCGGAAGGCACGATCAAGCTGATCGCCGAGCATCGCGCCGGGCGCATCGTCATCTCGGTTACCGACGACGGGCGCGGCATCGGCCGCGACAAGCTGCTCGCCAAGGCCCGCTCGCGTGGCCTGGTCGGTGCCGACGAGAAGCTCGCGCCGGAGGAGATCGACCAGCTGATCTTCGCCGCCGGCCTCTCCACCGCCGAGGTCATCAGCGACGTCTCGGGCCGCGGCGTCGGCATGGACGTGGTGCGCCGGAACGTGGAATCGCTCGGTGGCCGCATCAGCGTCGATTCCGAGCCGGGTCGGGGCTGCAAGTTCACCCTCGCCCTGCCGCTGACGCTGGCCGTGCTCGAGGGCATGGTCATCCGCTGCGGCTCGGACCGCTACGTCATCCCGATCGCAAGCGTGATCGAGACGCAGCACCTGGCCTCGACGCCGATCGAGCATCTCACCTTCGGCCAGGAGGTGCTGCGCTGGCGCGGCGAGATCACTCCGCTGCACCGCCTCGGCGCCGTGATGGGCTCGTCCGGCACGCGCAACGAGAACATCATCATCATCGCCGAGACCGAACGCGGCGACAATGTCGGCATCGCGGTCGACGAGATCGTCGGCCAGCAGCAGGTCGTCGTGAAGAGCCTCGAAGGCAATTACGGCACGGTCCACGGCGCTTCCGCCGCGACCATCCTGGGTGACGGCCTCGTCGCCCTCATCCTCGACGTCGACTCCATGCTCCGCCTCGCCGCCTCCGGCGAGCGCAACCCCGCAACCGAACTGAAACTGGCTGGATGACCATGACCCTGCAACTCGGCGAAAAGCACTTCTCGTCGGCGCAGCCGGAATCCGCGGCGCGCCGGATCGTGACCTTCAAGGTCGGCGATCGCACCTTCGGGATCGATGTCGGAATGGTCCGCGAGATCAAGGGCTGGCAGGCCACGACCCCGCTGCCGCATGCGGCTCCGCATGTCCGCGGCGTGCTGAACCTGCGCGGCGTGATCCTGGCGGTCTACGACCTGCGTACCTCGATCGGCCTCGGCACCACCAACGCCACCGCGACCCATGTGATCGTCGTCGTCGATGTCGAGGACAAGGTCGCCGGCCTGCTGGTCGACTCGGTGTCGGATATCGTCGACGTGCCGGTCAGCGCGGTTCGCCCGGCGCCGGATCTGGAGCGTGACGAGCACGGCCTGATCGAAGGGCTCGTGCTGCTCGACACCGACATCGTCGCGCTGCTCGACCTCGCGGCGGTGATCCGCGACGGTGGCGCCGAGGGTCAGCAGGTGGCGAAGGTCGCCCGCGCAAGCTGAACCTCAAGCAAAGACGGGCCCGAGGAGTGGCGTTGCAGGAAGCGCGGGCCGAACAAGAAACGACAGAATCAATGGGCAGCGCCCTCGGTCCATCCACGCGAACGGGTTTCGAGACCCCGCTCCTCGTCGCCGCCGCCGCGCTCCTGGCCGGCGGCGCGGCCGGGGGTCTCGGTTATCAGGCTGCCCTCGGCCATCTCGACGCCGTTTCGCTGATCGGGCTCGGCGTTGCTGGGCTCGGCGCTATCGTTGCGTCCAGCTGGGCCGTTTCCCGTCGTATACACCATCCGATCCGGAGCTTGCGCGAGGCCGTTCTGCGCAGCGCCGCCGGTGAAAACGTTCCAGCTCCCTATCTCGACCGAGCCGACGCCATCGGCGATCTCGCCCGCCAGCTGCAGGCGCTTCAGGATGCGGGAGATGAATCCGCCCGTCTGCGCGCCGCGCTCGACGGCTGCCGCACCAGCATGATGGTTTGCGATGGCGAAGGCCGCGTCGTCTACGTTAACGCCGCGCTGTTGCGCTTCTTCGGCGAGGCGCAGGAGGATTTCCGCCTCGCCTTTCCGGGCTGTTCGGCGAAGGACATGCTCGGCCGCGTGATGGAGAGCGTGCAGGCGCGCGCGGGATTCCAGACCGGGACGCAGCCGCCGATCCGCTTCACGCTCGGGCGCCGCACGGTGTCGCTGTCGCTGACGCCGGTGAACCGGGCCGATGGGCACCGCCTCGGCACCGCCGTCGAATGGGACGAGACAACCGATGAGCTGACCGCCGCTGCGGAAGTGGCCGAGATCGTTGCAGCGGCGGTTGAAGGCGATTTCTCGCGCCGGGTGCCGCTCGCGGGGAAGTCCGACGCCTTGCAGCGCATCGCAGAGGGCATGAACGAGATCAACGCCGTGGTCGAAAGCGCGGTCGGCGAGTTTGCCGCCGTCGTCGGCGGACTGGCGGAGGGCGATCTGACCCGTCGCATGAACGGCAACTATCGCGGCCGCCTCGCCGAGCTGAAATCGGACCTGAATGCCGCTTTGGCGCATCTCGAAGAAACCGTCGCCACGATCCAGGGCACGGCCGGCCATGTCGCCCGCGCGGCTGCCGAGATCGACAGCGGTGCCGGCGACCTCGCGGAGCGGACCGAGCAGACCGCCGCCAATCTCGAGGAAACCGCCGCCACCACCGAGCAGCTCGCCGCGTCGGTGAAGCACAGCGCCGGGCGCTCGCGCGAGGCGACCGACCTCGCCAACGAGGCGATGGGCGTCGCGCAGGACGGCAAGGACGTCGTGTCCCAGGCCGTGGGCGCGATCGAGCGGATCGAGAGCTCCTCGGAGCGGATCTCCGAGATCGTCTCGGTGATCGACGACATCGCCTTCCAGACCAATCTGCTGGCGCTCAACGCGGCTGTCGAGGCTGCCCGCGCGGGCGATGCCGGGCGCGGCTTCGCGGTGGTCGCCTCGGAGGTGCGAGCACTCGCCCAGCGTTCGGGCCAGGCCGCCAAGGACATCAAGGGGCTGATCGTCAGCTCGAACGAACAGGTCGGGGAGGGCGTTCGCTTCGTGCGCTCGACCGGCGAGGCGCTGGAGCGGATCGTCACGGCGACCGGCAAGGTCTCGGCCACGATCGTCGAGATCTCGCAGGCCGCGGCCGAGCAGGCCCACGGCATCGAGGAGATGAGCCGCGCCGTCGCCCAGATGGACGAGACGACGCAGCAGAATTCGGCCTTGGCCGAGCAGAGCGCCACCTCGGCGACCGAGCTGATGAGCGAGATCGCGACGCTGCGGCGTCTGGTTTCGTTCTTCCGCGCGGACGGCGCGCCGGTGCCGCAGCCCGTGGCCGTCGCTGCGCGGGCTCCGGTGGAGACGCCGCGGGTGGCGAGGCCGGCGGCGCCGGTCCGACCGGCCGCGAAAACACACGAAACGCGCCGGCAGGAGCCGGCGACGAAAACCTGGCAGGAGCCACGCCGGCGTGTCGCCGGCGGCGGACGCGCCGATGACTGGGCGGAGTTCTAGTTCCATGTCGAGATCCAGTGCCGCGCTGGCTCAACCGCAACTGACCGACGTCACGCTGACGCGCGACGACATGGGCTTCATCTCCAAGCTCGTCTACGAGCATGCGGGCATCGTCATCCGCGAGCACAAGGAGGCGATGACACGCGGGCGCCTCGCCCGGCGCGTCAAGGCGCTCGGCCTACACTCCGTCGCGGAATACTGTGCCTATCTGAAGACGCCGCAGGCGGCGGATGAAATCCCGGAGCTGATCAACGCGGTCACGACCAACCACACCTCGTTCTTCCGCGAGCGGCACCATTTCGACCATCTGCGCAAGGATGTGCTGCCGCGGCTGGTGCAGGAGCGCAGCGGACGTCGGGGCCGCATCCGGATCTGGTGCTCGGCGGCGTCCTCCGGCGAGGAGCCCTACAGCATCGCCGCGGTCTCGCGCGACGTGCTCGGCAACCGCAGCGATGTCGACTTCAAGATCCTGGCGACTGACATCGACACCGACATCCTGGCCAAGGCCGAGGCCGCGGTCTATTCGCCGGACCAGTTCGACCGGCTGCCCTCCGATGTGAAGCCGCTGCTCAAGCTGGAGAACTCCAGCCGCGGCGAGGCGCGCATCAGCGAGGATCTGCGCCGGATGATCGCGTTCAAGCGGCTGAACCTGATCGAACGCTGGCCGATGAGCGGCCCCTTCGACGTGATCTTCTGCCGCAACGTCTTCATTTATTTCGACACGCAGACCAAGGCCTCCATCCTCGATCGCTTCGTCACGCTGCTCGCGCCGGGCGGGTTTCTCTATCTCGGCCATTCCGAATCGCTGCCCCAGCCCCACCCTCAACTCCGGCTGATCGGCCGCACGATCTATGAGAGACTGCCATGAGCGTCGCGCGTTCCTCCCGCCGCTATTTCGATCCGCGCTTCGAGGCGACCATCATCACGGTCGCGCCGGGCGAGCATGAAATCACCGCCGCCAAGGACGAGATCGTGGCGACGGTGCTGGGTTCCTGCGTCTCGGTCTGCATGCGCGATCCGCAGGCCGGGGTGGGTGGCCTCAACCACTTCCTGCTGCCGAAGAACAACGGCGCCTCCGACGCCAGCGCCGGCGAGCGCTATGGCGACACGGCGATGGAGGTCCTGATCAACGGGCTGTTGAAGCGCGGCGCCAGGCGAGGCAATCTGGAGGCCAAGGTCTTCGGCGGTGCCCGCGTTCTCTCCGGAGCGACGATGCTGGCGATCGGCGACGGCAACATCGCCTTCGTGACCGAGTTCCTCAATCGCGAGGGCATCCCGGTCGTCTCGAAGGATGTCGGCGGGACGCGCTCGCGGCGCATCCACTACCAGCCCTCGACGGGGCGGGCCTGGGTCCAGCACGTCCAGTCGACGGCGCGTGATCCTGAGCACCAGCAGGAAGTCGCGTATCTCAACCGGCTCAAGACGCAGCCCGTGGCGGGTGAAGTGGAGGTCTGGTGATGACGGGCATGACCCCTTCCGCCGGCAGTCCGGTCAAGGTTCTGGTCGTGGACGATTCCGTCCTGATGCAGAAGCTGATGACGCAGATCATCGACGGCGCGCCCGGCTTCAAGGTGATCGGCATCGCCGGCAGTGCCGAAGAGGGCTGGGACAAGATCCAGGAGCTTCGTCCCGACGTCGTGACGCTCGATCTCGAGCTGCCCGGCCGGCACGGCCTCAAGCTGCTGGCGCGCGTGCTCAAGCAGGATCCGCTGCCGGTGCTGATCGTCTCGGCTTTCGGCGGGCCCGGCGCCGACAACACGATTCAGGCGCTCGAACTCGGCGCGATCGACTTCATCGAGAAGCCGGACGGCACGACGCACACGCTCGAGGGCTTCATGAAGCATCTGGTGGGCGCGCTCCAGCGCGCCTCGGCCAGCCGCCGCATGTTCGCCTCGCGGCGCGAGAGCGCGCCCGCCCGGGTAGCGGCGCCGCGCGAGCCGGTAAGGGCAGGGGGCAAGGCCTCCTTCATCGCCATCGGCGCCTCGACCGGGGGCGTGCCGGCGGTGCAGGTGGTGATGCGCGATCTTGCGCATCTGCGCCTGCCGATCGCGGTCGTCCAGCACATGCCGCCGGGCTATACGGCGAAGTTCGCCGCGCGCCTGGCCACGGCCACGGGGCTCGACGTGCGCGAAGCGAGCGACGGGGACCGGCTGAAGCCCGGCATGGCGGTGGTCGCGCCCGGCGGGCCGCGCCATCTCGAGATCGAGGAGCGGCGCGGCGAGTTCGTCTGCGCCCTGCGCGAGGGGCCGCTGGTCAGCGGGCATTCGCCCTCGGTCGACGTGATGTTCCACTCGGTCGCGCGCAGCATCGGCCAGCATGCGATCGGCATCCTGCTGACGGGCATGGGCCGAGACGGCGCTGATGGTTTGTTAGCCATGCGCAAATCGGGCGCGGAGACGTTAATCCAAAGTGGGGAAACCTGTGTGGTAAACGGGATGCCGAAAGCGGCGTTCGAGATCGGTGCCGCCGACCGGGTTGTGGCCCTCGACCAGATCGGGGCCGCGGTGAGCAACCTGCTCGGCGAGCGGTCGCATCTGCGGTCCGCGTAAGGAGATCGTGATGAAGGCGAGAAGCGAGTACAGGATCCTCGTGGTCGACGACCAGAAGAGCATGCGCGGCCTCGCGACGTACTTCCTGAAGCAGATCGAGTTTCAGGACATCGACGAGGCCGAGAACGCGCGCGAAGCGCTGATGAAGATGCAGACGAAGCGCTATGATCTGCTTCTGCTCGACTGGAACATGGACGGCATGAGCGGCATCGATCTGCTGCGCGCCATCCGCTCCGTGCCGGAGCTGAACCAGATCAAGATCATCATGGCGACCTCGGAGCGCTCGGTCGACAAGATGGACGAGGCGACCTCAAACGGCGCCGACCATTACGTGGTGAAGCCCTATGAGTTGCGTGACCTCGAGGTCCGCGTGAAGAAGGTGCTGTCGCTGAGCAACTGAGCGGCGCCGGCCGGTTCTTCCGGCTTCGTCCGCTCGTCTGCGAACGAGACGAAACGTGCCCCGGGCCGAAAGGTCGCGGGGCACATCCGTTTTGGACCGGGCGACGTATAGGGCATGATCTGCAACGCCGGGTGGTGTAATGCCGCCCGCCAGCCAGGAGGGATCATGTCATGACCTTGCGGCGTCGAGAGGTTCTGGGGTGGCTGGCGGGAGCTTGTGCCCTGCCGGCAACGGCGGGCGGCGTCGCGGCCCAGGCGACAACCACGGCCTCCTCCTTCACCTTCACGCGCGCCGGCGGCGGCCGGATGCCGCTGGCGGATTACCGTGGCCGACCGGTGCTGATCGTCAACACCGCGACGAATTGCGGCTTCGCCGGGCAGTTCGCCTCGCTGGAACAGCTCTGGCAGCGCTATCGCGCCCGCGGCCTGATGCTGATCGCCGTGCCGAGCAATGATTTCGGCGGGCAGGAGCCGTTGGAGGGTGCCGCCATTGCCGAGGCCGCCCGCCAGACTCACGGGGCGACCTATGCCTTCGCCGAGAAGAGCGTGGTGAGGGGGCCCGACGCCCATCCCTTCTATCGCTGGGCCGCGGCCCAGCGCCCGAGCGAAACGCCGCGCTGGAACTTCCACAAATACCTGATCGGCCGCTCCGGCGAGCTGCTCGGCGGCTATTCCTCGATCACCGATCCGATCGGGCCGCAGCTGGTGCGCGCGATCGGCCAGGAGCTCCAGGCAGGCTGACGACGCAGACGGGACGAGCGCGGCGGACATGGGAGCGGGATAGGCGGCTGGCACCGATTTCGCTAAGCCGCGTCGTCGCCCCCGCCTGCCGCCGAGGTTTTCCATGTCCCGCATCGTGACCGTCGCCGCCGCCCAGCTCGGGCCGATCCAGAAGGCCGAGACGCGGGAGCAGGTCGTGGCGCGCATGCTCGCGCTGATGGACGAGGCGAAGGCCAAGGGCGCTGACCTCATCGTCTATCCGGAACTCGCGCTGACGACCTTCTTCCCGCGCTGGTACCATGAGGACCGTGCCGAGGCCGATGCCTGGTTCGAGGCGGCGATGCCCAACCCGGCGGTACAACCGCTGTTCGACCGCGCTCGCGCGCATGGCATGGGCATGAGCTTCGGCTATGCCGAGCTGACGCCCGAAGGACGGCATTTCAACAGCTCGATCCTGGTCGACAAGAGCGGCACCATCGTCGGCAAGTACCGCAAGATCCATCTGCCGGGCCATGTCGAGTACGATCCGACGCGGGCGCATCAGCATCTCGAGAAGCGCTATTTCGAGCCCGGCGATCTCGGCTTCCCGGTCTGGCGGACTATGGGCGGACTGATGGGCATGTGCATCTGCAACGACCGGCGCTGGCCCGAGACCTATCGCGTGATGGGGCTGCAGGGCGTCGAGATGATCGTCCTCGGCTTCAACACGCCCTCGGTCAACGGCCACAAGGCGAAGGAGGGGATGGCGCAGCGCCTGTTCCACCATCGCCTGTCGGTGCAGGCGGGCGCCTACCAGAATTCCTGCTGGGTCGTGGCGGTCGCCAAGGCCGGCAGCGAGGACGGCCACCATCTGATGGGGGGCACGCTGATCGTGAACCCCGACGGCGAGATCGTCGCCGAGCTGGAAGGCGAGGCCGACGGGGTGATCGTCCACGCCTGCGATCTCGACGATACCCGCTTCGGCAAGCAGACGATCTTCGACTTCAAGATGCACCGGCGGATCGAGCATTACGGGCCGATCACCGGCCAGGTCGGCGTGGTCGAGCCGGAGTGAACCGATGAGCGCCTTCACCGTCGCCTTTTCCGAACTCGCCCCGCGCGATCGCTACAAGCTGCTCTGCGCCAGCGTGACGCCGCGCCCGATCGCGCTCGTCACCAGTCTGTCGCCGGACGGCGTGGTGAATGCCGCGCCCTTCAGCTTCTTCAACGTCTTCTCGGAGGACCCGGCGCTGATCGTGCTCGGGCTGCAGCACCGGCCGGGCAACAATCCGAAAGACACGACCCGCAACATCGCCGGGGCGGGGGAATTCGTCGTCAACCTCGTCGATGAGGGGATGGCCGAGGCGATGAACATCTGCGCGGTCGATTTCCCGCCCGAGATCAGCGAGATCGATGCGGCGGGTCTGTCGCTGAAGCCCGGCGTCTCGGTCGGCGTGCCGCATATCGCGGAAGCGCCCTTCGCGCTCGAATGCCGCAAGACGATGTCGCTGGTGTTCTCGCCGACGCGCGAGATGCTGATCGGCGAGGTCGTCCGCATCCATGCCCGCGACGGCCTCGTCGATCCCGCGACGCTGCGCGTCAGCCTGGACGATTACAAGCCCGTCGGGCGGATGTTCGGCGACGGCTATGCGCGCCAGAACGACCGCTTCGACCTGACGCGCGGCACCTATGCGGAGTGGCTGGCGCAGCGCCAGGGTTGAGCCCGTCTTCGCGGGAGGCTGTCAGGCTTTCGGTTTCTGACCCGGCCGGAAGGCGACGATCACCGCCGGGTCGGTCTCCAGGTAGGGGCCCTCGATCAGGTCGATGCAGTAGGGGATCGCCGGCATGACCGCATCGAGGCATTCCGCGATGGCGCGCGGACGGCCGGGGAGATTGACGATCAGGCTGCGGCCGCGAATGCCGGCGGTCTGCCGCGAGAGGATCGCGGTCGGCACCTTGGCGAGACTGACCTGCCGCATCAATTCGCCGAAGCCGGGCATCGGCTTCTCGACGACATCCTCGGTCGCTTCCGGCGTGACGTCGCGCGGGGCAGGGCCGGTCCCGCCGGTGGTGACGATCAGGCAGCAGCCCTCGCTGTCCGCCAGCTCGATCAGGGTCTGCGCGATCAGGGCGCGGTCGTCGGGGATAACGCGGGCGACCGGCGCCCAGGGCGAGGTCAGCGCCTTCTCGAAATAGGCCCGGATGGCGGGGCCACCCTCGTCCTTGTAGATCCCGGCCGAGGCGCGGTCCGAAACCGTGACGATGCCGATTCTTATGCCGACGTCCATGTCCTGCCCTCCACTGCTGTCGGGCGCAGATGTGGCCGATCGCGATGCCTCACGCTACCGTTTTCGCCCGCTTCCGCTGCAGCTGAGTGCGAAGCGCGCGCAAGCCCTGGCGCAGGCGGGCTGCACCCTCCGGCAGGCCCGGCTCTGGCTCGCCCAGCCGGATCAGGGCATTGCCCATCTCCCGGCGCTCGCCCCAGACATAGGTGCCGGCATCGACCCCGTCGCCCGCACCGCTGTCGAAGACGGCGGGCGGCGTGCCGGCGAAATCCGCCTGCAGCATCGCGATCGTCAGGGCCCGTCCGGGGGAATGGCGCGCCTGCGTCTCGTCATAGGCGATCTTCAGGAAATGCCGGGTGCCGGCACTCTCGATCAGAAGGCCCATCGCCAGCGGCTGCCCGTCGAGCAGCAGTATGTCGAGCTGGAGTGCGTCGGTGGCGGCGAACTGCGCGGCCAGGCTGTCGAAATAGGCCTGCGCCTGCGGCAGCCTCGCGATTGCCGTTCCGGCTGCGCCCTTCCAGCCTGCGGCCTCCAGCGCCAGAAACTGCGGCAGCGCCTCGCGCGCCTCCACACCGCGCAGCCGTCGGAAGGCCAGCACGCCGTGTTTCCCGACAGCGCGGTACTGCTGCATTCGCTTCTTGTAGCTCTGGCCCAGAGCCCGGCGCAGATAGCGCTCGGCGTCGTCGCCGGCTTGCGGCAGCATCATCGGGCGCTGCCAGCGCTCGCTGGTCGAGAGGCGGCTGCCCGTGACGCGGCAGGCCTCCTGCAAGGCCGCGAAGCCGAAGCCTTGCAGCGGCAGCAATGGCAGGGCCAGGGTCCGGGGCAGGTCGGTCGCCGCCAGGACATGCCGCAGCATCGCCTGCATGGCGTCCTCGCCATGGTCGGCGTCGAGGACGGGGAGGGATGAGACCTCGTAGAGCGGCAGCAGCGGTGCCGTCAGAGCGGGGGCGAAGCCGGTGCGCCAGTCGCGCTGGCGGCGCAGCACCCAAAGGCCGGTCAGTCGCTCGGAGCCCAGCGCCTCGCTGAGCCAGGCCGCGAGAATGACGATGCGGTCCTCCGGCACGACGACGCGGGCGGCCGCGATCGCCGCCGGCGACATATGCGGGTTGGGTTCGCGCGAGCGGGCGGCCAACGCGGCGAAGGCCGCCGCATAGGCGGGATAATCGGCCGCGCCGATGCGCCTGACGACGATGCCGGAGGTCAAACCGAGCCGCCCTCGCGCCGGGGCCGGCCGAGTTCGCCACGCAGCGAGAGCACGAAGGCGATGACCTGCGCCGTGGCCCGGTAAAGCTCTTCCGGGATCTGGTCGTCGAGTTCGACCGCCGAAAGCGCCTGGGCCAGAACCGCATTTTCCTCCACCGCGACGCCATGGGCGCGCCCGGTCTCGACGATGCGCTCGGCCAGCTCGCCTCGGCCCTTGGCCGTGACGCGCGGCGCGCTCTCGCCGTCATATTCGAGAGCCACCGCGATCCGCGGGCGGGGGGGTATCGTCATGACAGGCGATCCAGAAACTGCCCGGCGGTGGGCTGGGCGATCCGTGGCTGGCCGGTGTGGATGTCGATGGCGCGGTTCTCGAAGCGCGCCTCGACGAGCGCGGCCTCAAGCCCAGGCGCGGCGCCGCGCAGCACGCGGCTGGTATCCTCGCGCTCGGCCCAGAGCGTGATGCCGACGCTGCGGCCCTGCAGCGTGACGATGCCCTGGAGCGGCCCGAGCGGCTCGACATCGAGCGCGAAGCGGACCCGCCAGAGCGGTCCTGCGGCAGCGTCCGTCTCCCGGCGCGGCGGCTCCCTCTCGATCTGGAGTGGCAGCATCGTTGTGCCCTGCTGAAGCGCGACCGGCAGTTCGGTCAGCCAGCGCTGCGGCTGCGCAGCCTCGGCGCGCGGCCCTTCCGCGGGCAGCGAGGCGTATTGGGACAGGGTGATCCGATCCAGCGCCGACTCGGTCTGCTCCAGCAGCGTGCGGACGACGTTCAGGGGCGTGTCGCCCCCGCCGAGGCTCGCTTCGGCGAGCGGAGGCGGGATGAGCGGGCCGTCGCGGCGCGGTGGCGGCGGCTTTGCCGGGGGCTCGCCCGTCGGCACGGGCAGGAGATCGGCCGGCAGCGCCCTGCCCGTCTTGGCAGGGAGTGCGGTCTCGGGCGGTGACAGCGCCTGCACCAGCGGAGCGAGACTGTCGCGCAGAGTCTGGAGATTGGTCTTGAGGTCGCCCTGTGGCGGCGGGGGACGGCCCTGCGCCTGCCGCGCCTCGAGAAAGAGGCCCGAGCCCTGAACCGCGGCCTTCAGCGCCGGCGCCGTGACGGGGCGGCGATCGATCGGCAGCGCCTGCGCGAGGACGCGCTCGACCAGGGTCAGGACCGGGCGTGGCAAGGCAAGGGCGACGTTGCCGGCGGACAAGGCGCGCATATTGGCGAGAAGCGGCGCGAGGCTGTCCTGGCCCGCCAGCGCCGGGCCGAGCAGCGGCCCGGCCTGGGCACGAGGAGATGCGGCCTGCAGTGTTGCAGGTGGGTCGGCGAGGGGCGACGCCGTGGTCGCCGCCACGGGAGCGGATCGAGCGGACAGGCCTTGGGGTGCAACCGAAGCCGCAGGGCCCGCAAGTGTCGCCGCTGCGGTTGCAGGCTGGTTACTGCCGGATGCGGGCACGCTCAGGCTCGGCGGTGCCTGCGATGTGCCGGGGGCCGGCTGCGGGGCGGGCGAGGGCGCGGAGAGAGAAGGGGGCGCTCCTGACTGCGTCTCGCCATGGACGGCCGGAAGGGCTGTCGGAGCGCTTTGCGGGCCGGCGGCGGGAGGCGGACGGACCTCCACCAGCGTCGCCTGCAGGGCGGCAGGGGTGCGGCCGTTCGGCGGCGCCGGGTCGAACCTCAGGACGAGCGTCGCACCGGGCTGCAGAGTGGCCTGCCTGGCGACCGGGCCGGAGAGGACGAGCGAGAAGGTCTCCTGGCCGAGCTGGGCGGTCGCCGTGCCGTCGCCCGCCAGCGCGAGCAGCCGCGCCTCCACCGTCCGACCCGCGACGAGGCCGGAGGCGGGCGCGAGCGCCTGCAGCAGCGTGGCCAGCGACTGGCTCTGGGCGAGGGTGGCGAGGTTCATCGGCTCCGGCCATCGGGTCGAGCGCGAGCGTGGCACGAAAGGTTAAGCATTTCCTTGCACTTGGCCGGGGGCTTCCGCTGCCGTCGGGCTTGCGCTCGCGTGCCTTGCAGGGCGCGGCTGCACGCAGCGTGCTGGCGGGAGGGGCGGGGCTGGGGCAGGCTGCCCGCAGGCCCGGATCGTCGGCGGGCCGATCGCCTGAAGGGAGCGTTTCGATGGAATATCGCCAGCTCGGCCGGTCCGGCCTCAAGGTGTCGCCGATCTGCCTGGGCACGATGATGTTCGGCGGCGCCACCGACGAGGTCGCCTCCCGCGCCATCGTCGATCACGCCCGCGAGGCCGGCATCAACTTCATCGACACGGCCGACGCCTACAGCGACGGCCGCTCCGAGGAGATCACCGGGCGGGCGATCGCCGCGCAGCGGCACGACTGGGTGCTGGCGACCAAGGTCGCCAATCCGATGGGTGCCGGCCCCAACCGCGCCGGGCTTTCGCGCAAATGGCTGATCCAGGCCTGCGACGACAGCCTGCGCCGGCTCGGCACCGACTTCATCGACATCTACTATCTGCACAAGGAAGATCATGCGACGCCACTGGCGGAAACGGTCCGCGCGATCGGTGATCTCGTGCGGCAGGGCAAGATCCGGCATTTCGGCGTGTCGAACTACCGCTCCTGGCGGGTCGCCGAGATCTGCCGGCTTTGCGACGAACTCGGGATCGACCGGCCGGTCGTCAGCCAACCCTATTACAACGCGATGAACCGCATGCCCGAGGTCGAGCACCTCCCGGCCTGCGGCTATTACGGGCTCGGCGTCGCGTCCTACTCGCCCCTGGCGCGGGGCGTGCTGACGGGCAAATACGCCCCCGGCGAGGCGCCGCAGCAGGGCACACGCGCCGCGCGGGGCGACAAGCGCATCCTGCAGACGGAATGGCGCGAGGAAAGCCTCGTGATCGCGCAGACAATCAAGCAGCATGCCGAGGCGCGCGGCATGACCACGATCCAGTTCGCAGTGGGCTGGGTGCTGAACAACCGCTTCCTGACGGCCGCCATCGCCGGCCCGCGCACGCTCGAGCAGTGGCAGGCCTATCTGGCGGCGCTCGACATCACTTTCACGCCCGAGGACGAGGCGCTGATCGACCGTCTGGTGCCGGCGGGCCACCCCTCGACGCCGGGCTACAGCGACCCCGCCTACCCGATCGAGGGGCGGCCGACGCGCACGGCTGCGTGAGCGGGCGGCCCGGCATTTGCCTTGTCGCTGTGTCGCACCTAACTGAGCGCGGTCGCGCCGGCTGAGGGCGCAGGCGGGAGGTGCGGAATGGCGGCCGAAGGACTCACGGGCGATCTGATCAAGGTGGTGAGCCTGCTGGGTGCCGGCGTGGTCGCCGTGCCGCTGTTCCGGCGGCTCGGGCTCGGCTCCGTGCTGGGCTATTTCACCGCCGGCCTCGCCATCGGCCCCTATGGCGTGGGCCTGTTTCCGAACCCCGAATCCGTGCTGCACGTCGCCGAACTCGGCGTGGTGATGTTCCTCTTCATCATCGGGCTCGAGATGCAGCCCTCACGATTGTGGAACTTGCGGCGCGAGATTTTCGGCCTCGGCGTGTCGCAGGTGGTCCTCTGCGGCACTTTGTTGACAGGCGTCGGCTATGCCTATGGCCTGCCGCTGCCGGCCGCCTTCATTGCCGGAATGGGCTTCGTCCTGTCATCCACCGCGGTCGTCATGCAGATGCTGAACGAGCGCGGCGAAAGTTCGACGCCGCAGGGCCAGCAGGCGGTCTCGATCCTGCTGCTGGAGGATCTCGCCATCGTGCCGTTGCTGGCGGTGGTGGCGCTGTTGGCGCCGGCCTCCTCGGCGCAGAGCAATGGCTGGCTCTCGGTCGGCATCGCGGCGGCCGCCGTCGCCGGGCTCGTCATCGCTGGGCGCTATCTGCTGAATCCGATGTTCCGTCTGCTGGCGCTCGCCCATGCGCGCGAGGTGATGACGGCCGCCGCGCTGCTGGTCGTGCTCGGCTCGGCGCTGACGATGCAGCTCAGCGGGCTCTCCATGGCGATGGGTGCCTTCCTCGCCGGTGTGCTGCTCTCGGAGTCGAGCTTCCGGCATCAGCTCGAGGCCGATATCGAGCCTTTCCGCGGCATCCTGCTCGGGTTGTTCTTCCTGGCCGTCGGCATGTCGCTCGATCTCGGCGTCATCGCCCGCAACTGGATGCTGATCGGCTTTGCCGTGATCGCCTTCATGAGCGTCAAGGCACTCGGCATCTTCATCGTCGCCAAGGTGTCCGGTTCGCGGACGCGCGAGGCGGTGACGCGGGTCGCGCTGTTCTCGCAGGGCGGCGAGTTCGCCTTCGTGCTCTACTCGGCCGCCGCCTCGGCCGGCATCTTCGATGCCCAGACCAATGCGGTGGCGAGCGCCACGGTCATCCTCTCGATGGCGCTGACGCCGCTGCTGGTGCTGGCGCTCGACCGCTTTCTGCCGCCGGAGGAGACCTCTCTCGACGGCGTCGACCTCGCCGACGGGCTCAATGGCCGCGCGCTGATCATCGGTTTCGGCCGCTTCGGTCAGGTTGCCTCGCAGGCCCTGCTCGCGCGGGGTTTCAGCGTCTCGATCATCGAGGTCGATGTCGAACTGATCCAGGCGGCGGCCGGTTTCGGCTTCAAAGTGCATTACGGCGACGGCACGCGGCCCGAGATCCTGCATGCGTCGGGGGCCGAGCGGGCCGAGGCGATCCTGGTCTGCGTCGATGACCGGGAGACCAGCAACCGCATCGTCGCCGTGGCGCAGGAGGCGTTCCCGCACGCCAAACTGTTCGTTCGCGCCTATGATCGCGGTCATGCGATGGATCTGATCCGGGCCGGGGTCGAGTACCAGATCCGCGAAACCTTCGAATCGGCCATGTCCTTCGGCACGGCGGTGCTGCTCGGCATGGGCGTGCCGGAGCAGGAGGCGGCCGAGATCGCCGAGGACGTCCGCAGGCGCGATGCGGAGCGCCTCGACCTTCAGGTCGCCAGCGACATCTATGCTGGCGTCAGCCTGATCCGTGGCAATGCGCCGGTGCCGGCTCCGCTGACCAAGCCGAAGACCGCCGGCAAGATCCACGGCAACGTCCCGGACGATCTCGGCGACATCTGAGAGGGTGGGATCAGTTCCCCGGTAGCACGATCATCGTCGGCCGGGCCGGGAGTCCCGCCTTCGTCACCGTGATCACCGGCTGATCGCGCCGCTCGATCGGCCAGTTGTCCTGAGAGCGGGCGAGGAAGCCGCTGAGCGTGCTGCCGCCGAAGAAGTGCATCGGGATCATCACCCGCGCCTGCAGCGATTTCAGCACCTCGAGCATGCCTTCCTGGTCGAGGGTGTAGCTGCCGTCGACCGGGAAGAGCACGACGTCGACCCGGCCGAGCGCGCGCAGATGGCCGGGTTCCAGCGGGTGATGCAGATGGCCGAGATGGGCGATGCAGAGCTCGCCGATCTCGAAGACGAAGATCGAGTTGCCGTCGAAATCGGTCGAGCCGGAATAGGAGCGGATATTGGTCGGCACGTTGCGAACGCGCAGATCGGCCATGGTCACGTCGTGCTTCGCCGCGCCGCGGCCGGTGGGGTCCCAGCCCGGCAGCACCTGTTTGATGCCGGGATCGGGGTTGCGCGAGTAATGCGTCGAATGGGCCTTGTTCATCGTGGCGACGTCGGGCGTCACCTGCGGCCGGACATAGTCGTTGTAGTCGGTCGCGATCTTCACCCCGGCAGGCGTCTCGATCAGGAAGGTGGCGTGGCCGACGAAGGTGATGCGCACCTCGTCCTTGCCGAGGGCGGCGAGCGTCAGATTGGCCCGATGGACGGGGAGTCCGAGCGAGGCCATCTCCGGTCGGCAGCCCGGCTCGTCGGACTGGGCGCGGGAGGGGGATGGCAGGAGCAGAACCGTCGCGGCCAGGGCGAGAAGCCCGTTGCGAACCGTTCTCCAGGATCTCGTCCAGCCCCGCATCGCCGCTCTCCCAACCTTCGGCCCCGCCAGTGTGATGCACGGTCCGGGCCGAAGGAAAGGGAGGTTGGCCGCCGCTGGCGCGTTTGTGAAAGGCCGCGGCGGCGCCGTCGTTACTGCTTGGCGAGGCCGAGATCCTTCAGCACGCCATTGCCACGCTCGGTGAAGGTCTTGGCATAGGCGGCGAACTCGCCGGGCTTGTCCCAGACGGGGGTGATGCCGCGATCGGCCATCGCCTTGCGGACCTCGGGGCGTTGCATCGTGCGTTCGGCCGCCTCGAACAGGATCTTGCGGCGGTCGGCCGGGATTCCCTTCGGGGCGGCCAGCGCGAACCAGTTCTGATAGGTCCAGTCCAGCCCGGCCTCCTTGGCGCTCGGCACATCCGGGAAGTTCGGGTGGCGTTCTTCGGTCATCAGCAGGATGGTGCGGACGCGGCCGGCATCGAGCATCGCCTTGGCCTCGATCGGCGAGCCGGTGAAGACGCTGATGCCGCCGGAGGCGAGGTCCTGCAGGGCTGGTGCGCCGCCATTGCTCGGCACCCAGCGAACGGCGTCGGGCGCGATGCCCGCCGATTTGAGCAGGCCGCCCGAGGCGATGTGCCAGGAGCCGCCGACGCCGGTGCCCGAGGCCATGAAGGTGCCCTTGGGATTCTCCTTGACTGCCTTGATGTAATCGGCCGCCGTCTTGATCGGGCTGTCGGCCTTGACCGTCACGCCGGCCGGAATGAGCGAGACGCGCGAGAAGGAATCGACGCTGTCGATGGTGATGTCGCCGAGACCGAGCGTCTTGAAGAAGGAGATCTCGGGGCTGATGCCGCCGACGGTGTAGCCGTCAGGCGTGGCGGTGGCGATCGCGGTGTGGCCGGTCAGCCCGCCGCCGCCGGTGCGGTTGACGACGTTGACCGGCTGCTTCAGCTCGGCCTCGTAGCCGGCGGCGAAGATGCGCATGACCGCGTCCATGCCGCCGCCCGCGGCCCATGGCACGATGAGCTGAACCGGACGATCCGGAAAGGCCCAGGACGGGCCGGCGACAGCGAGCAGGGCGGCCGCGCCGAGCGCAGCCTTGACGATGATCTTCATGGTCCCTCCCCAGGGATGGCCGCCGGCTTGGTCCGGCTGGTCCTGACAGGAGATTAGACTGCTTTGCGGCCGGCCATCAAGATATGCTGCATACAGTGTTCAGGCTGCGGGCGTCCCGGTGATGGCAGCCCGTCCGTGCCGCTCATCGAAGGCCGATGGAACCGCAGCCGCTTCCCAAGGCTCGTCAGTGATAGCGGTTGAAAGAGTAGCGGCGGACGGTCCGGGCCATGGCGAGCATCTCGCCGCAGGTCGCGGTCCTGCCCCCGCGCGTCTCGCGGATACTCTCGCTAACTGCCCATAGGGCGGGGCATGCCCGCCTCATTCGATCGATGGCTTCATAAGGGCGACGATCGTCGACCGCGTCATCGTCGAGGGGTGCAAATGGTTCGGCGTCATGATCCGCAATCTCGGCCAGGGTTCGCTCGGGTTCGACGCCCTTCAGGCCAGCGTACAGATCATCCGCCACCTCCACGGGCTGCCCGCACTCAACAGCCGCCAGCAGGGCAGCGATCGGCCAGCTCGGAGGCTCGTCGGCGGCGCCGAGGAAGGCGGCCAGCTCTGTCTCCTCCAGCCGCGCCCGGACGATCCTGTAGACATTGATCATCCGCTTGACGGCACGAGGGCTTTTGGCGGCAAGTGCACCGATTTCTGGGCTGGCGAGGAAGTCGATCTCGGCCTGGGTCAGCTTCACGGTGGCGAGCGCCAGGTCGAGTGCTTCCGCATCGGAACTGTCGCTGAAGTCCTTCATGTCGGCAAACAGATCAGCCACCGGTTCGGCGTCTGGCTCGTCCTCGGGCTCCGCCTCGCGCTTCGGGCGCCTGGTTGCGCCTCCCGTCGATGGCGTGGGGCCGACTGCTTCGCGGTTGGCCTCGAGCAGGCCACGCACATAGGCCGCGTAGCTCGCATTTTCGCCCTCGGTCGCGAGGGGGCGGAGCCAGAACGGCAGCTGGAAGATCTTCTCGAGATAGTCGATCGCTCGTTTGCGGCGGGCCATCTCGGCCCGCTGCCGGGCCTTCTCCCGCTCCTCCGCCGTAGCGCTATCTGGAAGATCCTCGATCGGGATGACGAACTGGCGGGCGACCGCCTCCTCGACCCAGCGCACATCGACACCGACAATCACGACGAAGAGCTGGAAGGCGAGCAGCAGGTGGATCGCCTGCAGCACGTCGTAGACCTGCGCATGGGTGCAGCGGTCGAGATCGTCGATGTAGAGCACGATGCGATCGGGAACCGCGCCGTCATTCGCCTCTCCGGCCCGGCGCTTCCGGCGCTCTTCCTTGACCACTTCCTCGACGGAGTGGAACAGACGTCTGGCGCGGCTGATCAGGCCGATCTGCGCGCCCACCGCCTTGGTCTCGGGGTCGTCCTCGATGATGTAGTGCAGGAGGCGCGGCGGGCTGGTGGCCCCATCGGCATCGACATAGCGGGTCAGGGCCTGTTGCGCGCGCTCCATGGCGTCGCGGCGCGCCCTGGCTTCGGCCGCGGCCTGCTTCAGTTCCGTTTCCCGCGCGAGAAGCTCCTTCAATCTGTCCTTCGTCAGGCTGTCGAGCTTTCCGGCGAAATCGGCGGTGCTCCTTGCAATCCCTGCGACGATCCGGATCGCCGGCAGCACCGCGCCCGAGACCGAGGCCACGGCCCCGACCCAGCCCCAGAAGCCGAACCGGGTCAGCCAGCTCGTCGCATCCGCCTTGTCGGTCGTTGCCCAGCCCGCAATTGCGGCGGCCATAAAAGCCAGGGCCACCAGCATCAGGGCAACACGCCAGCCCCGCGCCATCACGACCGCTGCGATCGTCTTCAACTGGCCGCCGATGGTCTGCACGTCCCGGGCGACGCCGACGAAATCGTCGATGCCCTTCGAGGGATCGTCCTGATAGGCGCGCCGCCCGAGCTCGGCCAGATCGGATTTGTGCTTTTCATAGGCGCTGCCGATCGCATCAATCAGGGTCTGCGAGAGAGCGTCGCGCTGCCCGGCCGGCACGGCCGCGACAGCCCTGTCGCGGGCTTTTTGCGCATCGATGAGCGTGCGTTCGCTTTCGTTCAGCGCTTCGCGCGTCGCGGTCAGGGTGCTCGCCAGATTGTGGACATGGGCATTGACCCGCTCGACGAGCCGCGCGTGGAGATTGCGTCCCTGCCGCTCCGAGCCCCCCGCTCGCAGTTGATCGAAGAACTCCGCCGTCAGGCTGGCCCAGAGATTGGCATCGGCATAGTGCCAGGCGTTGAAGCGGATCTGGACGACGTTCTCGACGAAGCGTGTCCCGGGCTGCGCACCCGCTTCCCCATAGGCGGGATCGCTCGCCCGTCTGAGCCGTGCCGCGCGCTCGTTGGCGGTCAGCTGGCCGATCTCGCGCTGCAATCGCTCCATGAAGCTCGATTTGCCCGAGCCCCATTCCCCGAACAGCCCGATGGAAAGGGGCGTCGTCGCCTCTTCGACACAGATCAGCCGGGCGAAGGCGGACACGTCGGGCCCGATGCCGAGCGGGTCCGCGTCGCTGGTCGACGCGCGATCGGCGTCGAAACCCGGATAGGCGTCTGGTTTCGCTCCTTCGGGCACAAGCGCGCCGAGCGCTGCCCAGGCTGTGCCCGGCGTCTTCAGGAAGCGCGACCAGATCTCGACATTCTCCCCGATCTCGGGCGTCTCGAGGATGCGCTCGATCAGGCTTTCGCGAAGGGCCAACAGATCGAGCCCGATCGCGAGAGCCTCCTTGCGCATCTCGCGGACAACGGCCCGATCCGGAGAATCGAGGGCGGCTACGATCAGATGGCGCGCATCGAAGCGCGACCGGCCGACCGTCGCTTTCGCCAGCTCCACCGCCATCCGGATCGCGCGTGAAGCCGCCTCCCGCAGCATGATGCCGCGATGGGGCGAGGCCAGCCTTGTGGTGGTGCCGTAGGACGCGATCGTTTCGGCGCGAACACCCTGCGCCTCCGCGAAGTCGACGAGCCACCGCGGTGCGGACCATGTGCCGGGCGGCTGCGTCACGCCCACCGCGACGGCCGCCTGCAGGATCAGCATCACGCCGATGGTGGCGGCATCTTCGCCGTCGCGGCGGATGGCCCGATCTCCCGCCGCTCGCAGGATTTCGCGGGCGGCGTCGGAATGAGCGAGACGGAGCGCCTCGGTCAGAGAGATCGGAGCCGCGAGATCCGGTGACGGCGCCGATGTGGATGACTCTCCGGCGGCCTGATCCGCCCGCCGCCGGGGGCTTGAAGGCTGAGGCCGGTCGTCGGGATCAGGCGGGGCGGATGCGTCCGGGATTGATGCCGGCTGTGGCTCGGGCCGGGGCGGCCGATGGTCCGCTCCCGTATCGGGTGGAGGGATCTGGTCGGATCGAAAGGGCGTCGAAAAGGACGAGGTCGCGTTCGAGGATGATAGGGAGGAGACGTCCAAGGGCGGCGTGGAAGTCTGAGGCGTCGGCTGGGATGCGCCCTTGCGGGACGATGAGCGCCTCGATGCCTTGGCCCGACCCGTCAATTCCATCGCCTGCTCCTGCGGCAAACGGCGGCAGTCAGTCGTTGTGAATGGTCCCCGCCACGCACATTGTGATAGGCGTCAACCAATTATGCAAGCAATGGTTGTATTTGTCCGGCGTGCGCCGCCCGTTGCCTTCGCCGGCCCCGTCGCCTATCTAGCGGCCAGATTCCCGAAAGTCCGAAGCCCACGCCCGCAGCGGAGCCCGCACGCCCATGTCCCGCCAGTTCATCTACCATATGCGCGGCCTGTCGAAGACCTATCCGGGCGGCAAGCAGGTTCTCAAGGACATCCACCTCTCCTTCTATCCGGATGCCAAGATCGGCGTGCTCGGCGTCAACGGCGCGGGCAAGTCGACCCTGCTCAAGATCATGGCGGGCTATGACAAGGAGTGGACCGGCGAGGCCTGGGTCGCCGAGGGCGCGCGTGTCGGCTACCTGCCGCAGGAGCCGAAGCTCGACGAGGCGCTGACCGTGCGCGAGAACGTCATGCTCGGCGTCGCGCCGCAGAAGGCCGTGCTCGACCGCTACAACGAGCTGGCGATGAACTATTCCGACGAGACCGCCGACGAGATGACGGCGCTGCAGGACGAGATCGAGGCCAAGGGGCTGTGGGATCTCGACTCCAAGGTCGACCAGGCGATGGACGCGCTGCGCTGCCCGCCGGACGACTGGGCCGTTTCCAAGCTCTCGGGCGGCGAGCGCCGCCGCGTCGCGCTCTGCAAGCTGCTGCTGGAGCAGCCGGAATTGCTGCTGCTCGACGAGCCGACCAACCATCTCGACGCCGAGACGACTGCCTGGCTGGAAGGCCATCTGCGGACCTATCCGGGCGCGATCCTGATCGTGACCCACGATCGCTACTTCCTCGACAACGTCACGAGCTGGATCCTCGAGCTCGATCGTGGCCAGGGCATTCCCTATGAGGGCAACTACTCGGCCTGGTCTGTGCAGAAGCAGAAGCGCCTCGCCCAGGAGAACCGGGAGGACGCCTCGCGCCAGAAGATGCTCGAGCGCGAGCAGGAGTGGATCTCGGCCTCGCCCAAGGCCCGCCAGGCCAAGAGCAAGGCGCGCATCCAGCGCTATGACGAGCTCGTCCAGAAGGCCAACAACAAGGGCCCCGACACGGCGCAGATCATCATCCCGATCGCCGAGCGGCTGGGCAACAACGTCGTCGATTTCGAGAACATCTCGAAGGGCTTCCAGGACAAGTTGCTGATCGACGGGCTGACCTTCAAGCTGCCGCCGGGCGGAATCGTCGGCGTGATCGGCCCCAACGGCGCCGGCAAGACCACGCTGTTCCGGATGATCACTGGGCAGGACAAGCCGGATTCCGGCACGATCAAGATCGGCGAGAGCGTCACGCTCGGCTATGTCGACCAAAGCCGCGACTCGCTCGACGACAAGAAGAACGTCTGGGAGGAGATCTCGGGCGGCAACGACGTGATCTATCTCGGCAAGAAGGAAATCAATTCCCGCGCCTATTGCTCGGCCTTCAACTTCAAGGGCGGCGACCAGCAGAAGAAGGTCGGCTCGCTCTCGGGCGGCGAACGGAACCGCGTCCATCTGGCCAAGATGCTGAAGGCCGGCTCCAACGTCCTGCTGCTCGACGAGCCGACCAACGACCTCGACGTCGACACGCTGCGGGCGCTGGAAGAGGCGCTGGAGGATTACGCCGGCTGCGCCGTGATCATCAGCCACGATCGCTGGTTCCTCGACCGTATCGCGACCCATATCCTCGCTTTCGAGGGCGACAGCCATGTCGAGTGGTTCGAGGGCAACTTCGCCGATTACGAAGAAGACAAGAAGCGTCGCCTCGGCATCGACTCCACGATCCCCAAGCGCATCCAGTACAAGAAGTTCTCGCGCTGAGGCGCTCTTCACCAAGAAGCCCCGCGGCATCGAGCGTGCCGCGGGGCTTCTTCTGTTTCTGGGCAGCGCCAGCGCTGCCAAAGCCGAGCGCCTAGCGTGACAGCGCCGTCCGCAGGGCGGCGATCTGGTCGGTGAGGCTGCGGGCCTCCTCCGCCGTCAGCCCCGTGGCTTCCTGGACGCAGGGCGGCACGCTGCGGGCCTTGTCCAGCAGGGCCTTGCCGCTCGCCGTCAGCCGCAGGCGGACCTGGCGCTCGTCGGCCGGGTCGCGGCTGCGCGAGACGAGCCCCGCCGTCTCCATGCGCTTCAGCAGCGGCGTCAGCGTGTTGGATTCGAGGAAGAGCCGTTCGCCGATCTCGCCCACGGTGCGGTCGTCGCGCTCCCAGAGCGTCACCATGACGAGATATTGCGGGTAGGTCAGGCCGAGTTCGTCCAGCAGCGGCTTGTAGAGCCGGTTGAAGGCGTGGCTGGCGGAATAAAGTGCGAAACACAGGAAATCGTCGAGCTTCGGATCGGATGGCGGGGCGGGGGCGGTCATCAGCATCTCCTCGTCCGGCCTAAAATAATCGCACACGATCCAATCGCAAGGGATTGACAGCGACAGTGCTCGCTCTTATTCAATCGCTCACGATCTAATCGATAGCGACTGAAGATCGGCCGACGGTTCTCCGCCGGGCCACCTGAACCAGAAGGAGACGAGATCATGTCGAACGCCAACGAAACCGCCGCCAACGCTCCCGCCCGCCGCGACCTGCTGACCGGCATCGCCCTGGCTGCCGCCACGGCCACCGCCGCGTCGCTGCCGACCGGCGAAGCTGCCGCTCAGACGCGCCCTGCCGCGAAGGCGCCGGCCCGCCCGGCCAAGCCGGTCGTCGATGGCGACCATGTCATCACCCGCGAGGGCTTGCGCCTCTACTTCAAGGACTGGGGTCCCAAGGATGGTCCGGTGGTGACGCTGAGCCATGGCTGGCCGCTCTCCTCCGACAGCTGGGAGAACCAGGCCTTCTTCCTCGCCAGTAACGGTTTCCGCGTCATCAGCCATGACCGGCGCGGCCATGGCCGCTCCAGCCAGGTCTGGGACGGCAACGACATGGACCACTATGCCGACGATCTGGCGGAGGTGATCGAGGCCCTCGATCTGAAGAACGTGTCGGCCTTCGGCTTCTCGACCGGCGGCGGCGAAGTGGCGCGCTATGTCGGCCGCCACGGCACCAAGCGGCTCGCCAGGGTCGGCTTCATCGCCGCGGTGACGCCGATCATGCTGCGCACGCCCTCGAACCCGGACGGCGTGCCGCTGGAGGTCTTCGACGGCATCCGCAAGGGCTTCCTCGCCGACCGTGGCCAGCTCTTCCGCGACATCGCGTCGGGTCCCTTCTTCGGCTACAACCGCCCCGGCGCCAAGGCGAGCGCGGGTGCGATCGAGGCCTGGTATGCGCAGGGCATGCAGGCCGGCTTCAAGAACACCTATGACTCGATCAAGGCGTTCTCGGAGACCGATTTCGTCGCGGATCTGAAGAAGGTCAACCGGCCGACGCTGATCGTCCATGGCGACGACGACCAGATCGTCCCGATCGAGACGACCGCGCGCGCCGTCAAGCGCCTGCTGCCGAGCGCTACCCTGAAGGTCTATGAGGGCGCCCCGCACGGCCTCTCCGAGACCCACAAGGACCGTCTGAACCAGGACATGCTCGCCTTCCTGAAGGCCTGAGCCGCCCAGAGCCAATGATGGAAGCGGGGGCGCGGTGCGCCCCCGCAGCCGTTTTCGCGTTAATTGCCTCGCCCGCAGCGCCCGACATCGCCGCGCGGGTTCGAACCCAAGCTGCGGGCTTTACGTCTCCGGCGGTGGCGCCAGGGCTTGCTGCAATTCCCGCAGGAACAGCGCACTGGCCGGCGGGAGGGTCCGGCCGGCGCGGCGGATGACGGTGATCCGTCGGGCGAAGGCGGGAGAGCCGATGCGTCGGGAGCGCAAAGCAGGCACGGCTCTGACCTCCATCGCCGAGCCGGGCAGGATCGCCACACCGAGGCCGGCGCTCGCCAGCGCAGCGGCTGTGCTCATATAGGTCGCCTCAGCCGCCACCTCGATGCGCAGCCCCGCGGCCGAGAAGGCCTGATCAACGACCTGTCGTACGCTCGTGGCGCTGTCCATCAGGATCAGCGGGTGAGCGGCCAGATCCGCCAGCGACACCTCGCCCTCACGCTCCAGTGCGTGGCCTTGGGGAAAGACGGCGTGCATGTGGTCGGTCGTCGTCAGCAGCGCTTCGAGGTCCTGAAGGTCCAGGCTGCCGCCCGTGATGCCGAGATCGACCTCCTCGGCTTGCGTCGCGGCGTTCACCGTGGCGGCGATGGCGTCGCGGATCACGAAGAGAACGTCCGGATGGGCACGGCGGAAGCGCGCGATGATGTCCGGCAGGAGTCCCGAGGCAATCGACGGCAGCACGGCGAGCCGGACCACGCCTCGACTGAGACTGGCCTGGGCCCGGCTGTCGCTGACGATGCCGTCGAGTTCGCGAACGAGCCGTTCGAAGACCGGGAGGAGGTCCCGCCCCGCCCGCGTCAGCGCAACGCTGCGGGTGTTGCGGTCGAAGATGCGCAGCGCGAGTGCCTGTTCGAGCTTGCGGATCTGAACCGTCAGCGCCGGCTGCGAGAGGGCGAGCCGGTCGGCCGCGCGGGTGAAGCTTCCCGTGGCTGCGACCGCTAGGAAGGCCCGCATCTGGCGAATGTCGATATTCATACTGGAAGATAATCACTGCGATCCGATCAATTCAATTGTCCTATCGGATGGCCCATGGTCCCTTTCCCAGCATCAGGGAGCAGGGTGGTGCGGCAGGTTCGGCTGGGAGCGGGAGCAGGGTTTTCGGGCGACAGGATCGAGCCGGCCGTCGAGCTGGCCGAGCAGGGGAAGCTCGACTATCTCGTGTTCGAATGCCTGGCCGAGCGAACCATCGCCCTTGCCCAGCAGGCGCGCCGCCTCAATCCCGAAAGCGGCTTCGATCCACTGCTGACCACCCGGCTCGCGGCCGTACTGCCGGCCTGTCGTGCCGCCGGGACGCGCATCGTCACCAATATGGGCGCAGCGAACCCACTCGCCGCGGCTGCGGAGGCCCGCCGTGTGGCGCAGGAGCTGGGGCTCGGTCCGCTGGTCATCGCCGCCATCACGGGCGACGACGTGCTGGCCGCCCTCGACGGCGACAGCATGATCGAGGAGACCGGACAGCGCATATCCGATCTCGGCGACAGGCTGGTGTCGGCGAACGCCTATCTGGGTGCCGAGCCGATCGCCGAGGCGCTCTCGGGCGGAGCGGATCTCGTCATCACCGGACGTGCCGCCGACCCCTCGCTCTATGTCGGCCCGATCCTGCATGCTTTCGGCTGGGCCGCGGATGACTGGCACCGGCTCGGCCAGGCCACATTGGCTGGCCATCTGCTCGAATGCGCCGGACAGGTGACCGGCGGCTATTTCGCGGATCCCGGCTTCAAGGATGTGGCAGGACTGGCGCGGCTCGGCTTCCCGATCGGCGAGTTCGGCGAGGACGGATCGCTCGTCGTCACCAAGGTGGCCGGCAGCGGCGGAGTGGTGTCGCCGGCGACCTGCAAGGAGCAGATCCTCTACGAGGTGCATGACCCCGCGCGCTATCTGACGCCCGACGTCACCGCCGATTTCTCGCGCGTCCGCGTCGAGCCCATCGGGCCGGATCGGGTCGCCGTCAGCGGCGCGACCGGTCGTTCCCGGCCCGACGATCTCAAGGTCTCGCTCGGACTGATGGAAGGCTTCGTCGGCGAAGGGCAGATCGCCTATGCCGGGTCCGGTGCGGTGGCCCGCGCGGCGTTGGCGCGCGAGATCGTGCGCGAGCGCCTGTCCCGGACAGGCATCGCGCTGCAGGATCTGCGCTGTGATCTGATCGGCCTCGATGCGCTGCACGGCGAGGCGCTGTCCGGTGCCAGCGGCCGTGAGCCCTATGAGGTCCGCCTGCGGGTCGCCGCCCGCACGGCCGATGCCGCAACCGCCGCGCTGATCGGCGCCGAGATCGAAGCCCTCTACACCAACGGGCCCGCCGGGGGCGGCGGCGTCAGCCGGCAGGTGCGGGAGGTGCTCGGCATCCGCTCCGTGACGATCCCGCGGGCGAGCGTGAGCCCGGTGATCACCTGGCTGGAGGCGTGAGATGAAGCTTCGCGCCATCGCCCATTCGCGTTCCGGCGACAAGGGTGACGTCTCCAACCTCTCGCTGATCGCGTACGACCCGGCCGATTTCCCGCTACTCGTCCGCGAGGTCACGGCGGCGCGCGTCAAGGCGCATTTCGGCTCGCTCGTGGCGGGTGAGGTGGTTCGCTACGAGGTCGAGAGCCTCGGCGCGCTGAATTTCGTGATGCGCCAGGCGCTCGGCGGTGGTGTGACGCGCTCGCTCTGCCTCGACACCCACGGCAAGAGCCTGAGCTCCGCGCTGCTCGATCTCGAGATCGAGCCAGGCAAGGCGGCGGCCGAAAGCGGTCCCATCCAACAAGAACAGCATAAGGAGGAAAAGCCATGAAGACGATGATCACCGCGCTGGTTGCGGGGCTGGTGCTGGCGCTACCGGCCGGCGCGCAGGATTTCCCGAGCCGCAACATCAAGTTCGTCGTGCCCTTCGCCGCGGGCAGCGCGACCGACGCCGTCGCACGCATCCTCGGCGACCATGTCTCCAAGACATTGGGCAAGCCGGTGGTGGTGGAGAACCTGGCCGGCGCCAGCGGGGTCATCGCCGCCCAGAACGTCGCCCGTGCCGAGCCGGATGGCCATACCGTCCTGATCACCACCAATACCACGCATGGTGCCAATCAGAGCCTGCTGAAATCGGTGCCCTATGACGCGGTCGGCGGTTTCGAGGCGATCGGCAAGATCGGGACGATCACGCTGGCCCTGACCACCCACCCCTCCGTTCCGGCCAAGACCGTCGCTGAACTGGTTGCCCACGCAAAGGCCAATCCCGGCAAGCTGACCTTCGGCGCCGGGTCGAGCTCGTCGCGCATCGCCGGCGAGATGCTGAAGTCGCTGGCAGGTATCGACCTGACCTATGTGCCCTATCGCAGCAACCCGCAGGCGATCACCGATCTGCTCGGCGGCCAGATCAGCATCGTCTTTGCCGACATCTCGACGACGATGCCTCAGGTCCGCGCCGGCAAGGTCAATGGTCTGGCGGTCTCGACAGCCAGCCGCAGCGCCCTTGCGCCCGAACTGCCGACGATGGCCGAGGCCGGCGTCCCGGGCTACGATCTGGCGGCGTGGTTTGCCGCCTTTGCGCCGGCCAAGACGCCTGCACCTGTCGTGGAGGCGCTGCACAAGGCCATTGCCGCGGCGCTGGCCGACAAGGCGACCCAGGACCGGCTTCTCGCCGCCGGCATCGAGCCGGAGGGCAGCTCGCCCGAGGCGTTGAAAGCCTTCGTCGTGGCCGAGATCGCCAAATGGGCCGACATCGTCAAGAAGGCCGGCATCCAGCCCGAGTGAGGCGAGAGCGGCGGATCAGCCTGCCGCCGCCAGCCGCTGCATCGCGCCCTCGCGCCCGCCGACGAGGATTTTCTCATCGACCGCCTTGATGTCGCGCAGGCCGCAGAGCGCCATCGTGACGTCGAGTTCCTTGCGGATGATCTCGAGGCAGCGGGTGACGCCGGCCTCACCCATCGCGCCGAGGCCGTAGAGGAAGGCGCGGCCGATGAAGGTGCCGTGGGCGCCGAGCGCCAGCGCCTTGATCACGTCCTGGCCAGAGCGGATGCCGCCGTCGAACAGCACCTCGATGCGGTTGCCGACCTGGTCGACGATGGCCGGCAGCGCCTCGATCGAGGACAGCGCACCGTCGAGCTGGCGGCCGCCATGGTTGGAGACGATCAGCGCGTCGGCGCCGCTGCGGGCGGCGTTCTCGGCGTCCTCGGGGTCGAGGATGCCCTTGAGGATCAGCTTGCCGCCCCACTGATCCTTGATCCGCTTGACGTCGTCCCAGTCGAGGCGGGGATCGAACTGGTCGGCGGTCCAGGACGAGAGGGAGGACATGTCGGCGACGCCGGAGACATGGCCGACGATGTTGCCGAAGCTGCGCCGCGGCGTGTCGAGCATCTTCAGGCACCAGCGCGGCTTGGTGGCGAGGTTGATCAGGTTGGCGAGCGTCGGCTTCGGCGGGGCGGAGAGGCCGTTGCGGATGTCCTTGTGGCGCTGGCCGAGAATCTGCAGGTCGAGCGTTAGCACGAGCGCCGAGACGCCGGCCGCCTTGGCGCGCTGGATCAACCGCGCGCTGAAGTCGCGGTCCTTCATCACATAGAGCTGGAACCAGAACGGGTTGCCGACATGGTTCGCGATGTCCTCGATCGAGCAGATGCTCATGGTCGAGAGGGTGAAGGGCACGCCCGCCTTGGCGGCGGCCTTGGCGGCCAGGATCTCGCCATCGGGATGCTGCATCCCGGTCATGCCGGTCGGGGCGAGCGCGACCGGCATGGCGACGGTCTCGCCGATCATGGTCGATTCCAGCGTGCGGTTCGTCATGTCGACGGCGACGCGCTGGCGCAGCTTGATCTTGGCGAAATCGGTCTCGTTGGCGCGGTAGGTGCCCTCGGTCCAGGCGCCGGAATCGGCATAGTCGTAGAACATGCGCGGGACGCGGCGCTTCGCCAGCAGGCGCAGATCTTCGATCGTCAGGGGCTGGGCCATGGTGTCGAGCCTCGTCGCTTTCAGGTCACCCGCGGCGGTGACTCGCATGAGCGGCGGCGGGGCGCAAGGCCGCTGCCCTGCGGCGTTCAGGACACGCCCATGTAGCGGCCCGGCTTGTGGTTCATGCCCAGCACCGCGTTGAGGACGAGCGTGCCGATCAGCGAGATCGCCAGCCGGTCCGGCGGCAGGATGAAGGCCGCTCCGACGAAGATGGCGGCGTCGATGGCGAGTTGTACCCAGCCGGCGCGCCAGCCGCGTTTCTCCTGCAGATAGAGCGCGAGGATGTTGACCCCGCCGATGGCAGTGCGGTGGCGGGCGAGCGCGAGCAGGCCCAGCCCCATGATGCTGCCGCCCGCGAGCGCAGCATAGAGCGGCTGGATGCGGGCGATGTCGAGCCAGAGCGGCGTTGCCTGCACCAGCAGGGAGACGAGCCCGACTGCAACGAAGGTGCGCAGCGTGAACGGCAGGCCCATGCGGCGGAAGGCGAGCCAGTAGAACGGCAGGTTGATCGCCGAAAAGAGCAGGCCGAAATCGAGCCCCGTCGCATATTGCAGCAGCAGGGCGAAGCCGGCCGCGCCGCCGGTCATGATCGTCGCCTTGGCGAAGAGCGCGATGCCGATCGAGACCATCAGCGTGCCGAGCAGGATCGCCAGCGCATCCTCGTACAAGCGGTGGCGGTCGATCGACGAGGCAAGAGGGGCGGTGGTCTGCGACATGGGAATCGTCCGATTCAGGGCGCGTTCAGCCGGGCTCAGCGATGCAATGGGCGAGCCAGCGGCGCGACCGGCCGGGATGGTTGAGCCGGTCCGGGCATTCCTGTAGGGCGGCGGTCGACGCCCGTCACCTGTCTCGCCACCCGCCCGGCCCGGTCTCCTGTCGAAAGATGCGTTTCATGACCCTGCGGTTCGCCGCCACGCTCCTCGCTCTCGGCCTGCTCATGCCGGCTGCCGCCACCGTCGCCCCCGCCCAGACGGCAGCCGTTCCGGCCGCAAGGCCCGTCGCCTGGAAGACCGGGGCCGAGGCGAATGCGATCGAGCGGCGGATCGACGCGCTGCTGGGGAAGATGACGCTCGAGGAGAAGGTCGGCCAGCTGCATCTGTCGGGGCGCGGCGACGGCTTCGACATCGGCCAGGTCAAGGCCGGCCGCATGGGCGGGGTGATGAACTTCGTCGTGCCGGCCGAGGTTCTGGCGGTGCAGAAGGCGCTGCGCGAGAGTCGTCTCAAGATCCCGCTGATCATCGGGCTCGATGCCGTCCACGGCTTCTCCACCTATTTCCCGCTGCCGCTCGGCCAAGCCTCGACCTGGAACCCGGCGCTGATCGAGGAGGCCGCCTACTGGACCGGGCGCGAGGCGTCGGCTGCCGGCATCAACTGGACCTTCGCGCCGATGGTCGACATGTCGCGCGATCCGCGCTGGGGCCGCGTGCTCGAGGGTGCGGGCGAGGACGTACATCTGGCGTCCGTCGTCGCGGCGGCGCGCACGCGCGGCTATCAGCGTGGTGGCGTCGCGACTTCGGTGAAGCATTTCGTCGGCTACGGCGCGGGGGAGGCCGGGCGCGACTACAATTCGACCTGGATCCCGACCAGCCAGCTCTTCGACTTGCATCTGCCGCCCTTCAAGGCGTCCTTCGATGCGGGCTCGATGACCGCCATGGCGGCCTTCAATGCGCTGAACGGGATCCCGGCGACAGCAAACAGGGCCATGCTGACCGATCTGCTGCGCGGGCAATGGGGTTTCCGCGGCTTCGTAACCTCCGATTTCGGCTCGATCACCGAGCTGCGCCTGCATGGCATCGCCAGGGATGACGCGGAGGCCGCGCGCAAGGCGCTGCTCGCCGGCATCGACATGGACATGATGGGCGACGTCTACCACAAGCACCTCGCCGCCGAGGTGAAGGCTGGGCGTGTCCCCGTGAAAGCGCTGGACGAGGCCGTTCGGCGGGTGCTGCGGGTCAAGTTCCATCTCGGGCTGTTCGACAGACCCGATGTCGACCCCGCTGCCGCGCCGTCGTTGATGCAGACGGAAGGCGCCCGCCAGGTGGCGCTGCAGGCGGCCCGGGAAGGCGCGATGCTGCTGAAGAATGCCGGCGGGGTCCTGCCGATCGGTGCGTCGGTGAAGTCTGTCGCCGTGATCGGCGCGATGGCGCGGCCCGAGGACGAGCGCGTCTGGACCGACCCCGCGGGGCTCGGCCGCCGCGTCGTGCAGGGGCTGCCCGAGGCGCTGAAGGAGCGCCTGCCGGCCGATGTCGCCGTGACCTATGAACCGGCCTTCACCAAGGCCTGCGGCACGGAGTTCGCCGATAAGGAGGCCGCCATCCGCGCCGCCGCCGCGAGCGACCTGATCGTCGCGATGCTGGGCGAGGACTGCGAGTTCATGGGGGAGGGCGCCTCGCGCACGAAGCTCGATCTGCCCGGTGTCCAGCAGCCCCTGCTCGAGGCGCTGGTCGCGACGGGCAAGCCGGTCGTGCTGGTGCTGGCGACCGGGCGCCCGCTCGTCCTGACCTGGGCCGATGCCCATGTCGCCGCCATCCTGCAGACCTTCCATGGCGGCACGGAAGGCCGCACCGCCATCGCCGACATCCTCACCGGCAAGATCAACCCGTCGGGGCGGGTGCCCATGAGCTTCCCGCGCTCGGTCGGGCAGATTCCGGTCTATTACGACCATCTGCCGACGGGGCGGCCGCAGAAGATCCGCCAGCGCTATGAATCGATCTTCATGGACGAGGCCAACGAGCCGCTCTACCCCTTCGGCCACGGGCTCTCCTACACCACCTTCACCTATGCGAATGCCCGCGTGTCGCGGCCGTCCATGGCGCTGGACGGCAGCGTCGAGGTGTCGGTCGACGTCACCAATGCCGGCAGCCGCGAGGGGCAGGAGGTGGTGCAGCTCTACATCCGCCAGCCGGTCGCCAGCCGCTCGCGACCGGTTAGGGAACTGAAGGCGTTCGACAAGCCGATGCTGCGGCCGGGCGAGACCCGCACAATGCGCTTTCGCCTCGAGGCGCGACATCTCGGCGCACATGATGATGCCGGTCGCTACGTCGTGGAGCCGGGCCTGATCGAGATATATCTAGGCGGGTCGTCGCAAACCTCTGTGATGACGCAGGTGACGCTGACCAAGTCTTGAACGGCGAGGCTTTATTTGCCGACGCTTTGCTCTCGACAACACTGACGTTTCGGACAATCCTTGCCGCGTGGCTGTCGGGGCAGTGCATCCGGCAGTCGTAACGACGCTTTGGCTTCAAGGGATGCGGCGATGGCGACCGGGACCGTCAAGTGGTTCAATACAGAAAAAGGCTTCGGCTTCATTCAGCCTTCGGATGGCGGCAAGGATGTGTTCGTCCACATCACTGCCGTTAAGGAAGCAGGCATGATGACACTGACCGAGGGGCAGAAAGTCTCGTTCGAACTGAAAACCGAACGGGGCAAGACCGCGGCGGGCTCGCTGCAGTTGCTGTGACCCGCGGCCGCGGTTGACAGCGTCGTCGGCGGACAGCATGCCGCCGATGTGAAAAACACGCCCGTCATCGGCCGCGTCGCCAGCGTTCTCGTCGCGGCGGGAGATGCCTCGTCGCGACACCCCTTTGTGACCTTGGCGGTCACGGCCCTCATGCTCGACCATGCGGGCATTGTCGGCGATCTCCATTCCGGCGCGGTGCGGCGATCGGGGCCGCGCGAGGCCTGGCTGCCGCGCGGGCTGCTTCTGCGGAACGATCGCCAGCTCTCGGCGCTCTGCCCTGATGAACTGGCCGTGATCGCGACCGCGCTCGATCTTCCGGCTTTGCCGCCCGGCTGGCTTGGCGGCAATCTGCTGATCGAGGGGCTGCCGGCCTTTTCGCATATCGCGCCGGGCAGCCGGCTCGCTATCGGCGGAAGCTGGGTTGGGCGAGGGCGATTCGACGGCAGCGCGGTCCTGCGGGTGGAAGCCTATAATCCGCCCTGTCGGCGTGCGGGTGCCGCGGTCGCGGCTGCGAGCGGGCGCCCCGAACTCCTGTTCCGCTTCGTCAAGGCGGCTGCCGGTCTGCGCGGGCTGGTACTGAGCGTCGACCTGGCCGGCCCGATCGCAGTGGGTGATGCGGTGGTGGTGATCCCGCCGGTCACGACAGGTTAGCGGGCGAAGCGCCGGGCGCCGGCGACGCAGGCCGCGACGGCCGCGCACGCCATCAGCATCGGCCAGGTCACCGTCTCGCCGATCAGCAATCCGGCCAGAGCGAGGCCGAAGAAGGGCTGCAGCAACTGCAACTGCCCGACGGCCGCGATGCCGCCCTGGGCGAGGCCGCGATACCAGAAGACGAAGCCGATCAGCATGCTGAAGAGCGAGACATAGGCGAGGCCGAGCCAGGCGGGCGTGCTTGTCGCCGCCATGCTGGCGGGGCGCAGCGCCAACGCGGCGCTCGCCGTGACGGGCAGTGCCAGCAGCAGCGCCCAGGAGATGACCTGCCAGCCGCCGAGCCGCCGCGACAGTGTCGCGCCCTCGGCGTAGCCCCAGCCGCAGACCACGATCGCGGCGAGCATCAACAGGTCGCCGGTCGGGGCGGCGGCGAAGCCCTGGCTCAGGGCGAAGCCGACGACGAGAGCGCTGCCGAGGCCCGAGAGCAGCCAGAACGCCGGACGCGGGCGTTCGCCGCCGCGCAGCACGCCGAACAGCGCGGTGGCGAGCGGCAGGAGGCCAATGAAGACGATCGAATGCGCCGCCGTGACGTGCCGCAGCGCCAGCGCCGTCAGCAGCGGGAAGCCGATGACGACGCAGAGCGAGACCACCACCAAAGGCAGGATGTCGGATCGCGAGGGCCGCTTCTCGCGGAAGAGGAGCAGCAGGGCCAGTCCGAGCAGGCCTGCGATGGCGGCGCGGGCGAGCGTCAGGAACACCGGGTCGAAATCCGCCACCGCGACCCGCGTCGCTGGCAGCGAGCCCGCGAAGATGATCACCCCCAGCAGGCCGTTCACCAGACCACTCGTCCTGTCTTCGACCATGCGCAGTTCCTCCATCGCTGTGGGAGGGGTCATTGCTGCGGACCAAGCACATCGCCCAGAGACAGGTCCGGACAATTGAGGCAAACTGTACTGATGACAGAGTCGGAACAGCCGGTGGCTGACAGGAGCGAACTGCGGCGTCCTGAAACTCGCGTCGGTGCCGTCATGGGCGCCATCCGCGAGCGCATCACGGGGCGGAGATTGGCGCCGGGCGCGCGGCTTCCCTCGATCCGCGCCTTCGCCACCGCGATGGCAGTGTCGAAATCCACGGTGGTCGAGGCCTATGACCGGCTGGCGGCGGAGGGCGCGATCGAGGCGCGGCGGGGCTCCGGCTTCTTCGTCGCCGGCCCGCCGCAGCCCTTCTCGCCCGCCGATCTCGGGCCGCGGCTGGAGCGCGCGGTCGATCCCTTCTGGGTGTCGCGGCAGACGCTGGATGCCGGCGACACGGTCCTGAAGCCGGGCTGTGGCTGGCTACCGGCGGAGTGGCTGCCGCAGGAGAGCCTGCGTCGTTCGCTGCGGGCGCTCTCGCGAGCCCCGGCCGAGACGCTGGCCGATTACGGCACGCCGTTGGGGCTGGCGCCGCTGCGACTGTGGCTGTCGCGCCGGCTGGCGGGGCATGGCATCGAAGCCGCGCCGGACCAGATCCTGCTCACCGAATCCGGTACGCAGGCGCTCGATCTCGTCTGCAGCCTCCTCGTCGAGCCCGGCGACACGGTGCTCGTCGACGATCCCTGCTACTTCAACTTCCATGCCCTGCTGAGGGCGCATCGCGTGCGGATGGTGGGCGTGCCCTTCGGGCCGAACGGTCCCGATCTCGCCGCCTTCGAGCAGGTTCTGTCCGAGCACCGGCCGCGGCTCTACGTCACCAATTCGGGTCTGCACAATCCGACCGGGGCGAGCCTGTCGCCAGTTGTCGCGCACCGGTTGCTTAAGCTGTCCGAACCCTTCGGCCTGACCATCGTCGAGGACGACATCTTCGCCGATTTCGAGCTGGAGCCGGCGCCGCGTCTCGCCGCCTTCGACGGGCTGGAGCGCGTCGTCCAGATCGGCAGCTTCTCCAAGTCGCTCTCGGCCTCGGTGCGCTGCGGCTACATCGCCGCTCGGCGCGACTGGATCGAGGGGCTGATCGACCTGAAGATCGCGGGCTCCTTCGGGACGGGGCGGCTGGCGGCCGAGCTCGTGCTCGGCGTGCTGAAGGATGGCGGCTATCGCCGGCATATGGACGGGCTCCGCACGCGGCTCGCGCGGGCGATGGGCGAGACGGCGGCCAGGCTCCATGCCATCGGCATCGAGCCCTGGATCGAGCCGCGCGGCGGCATGTTCCTGTGGTGCCGGCTGCCGGAAGGGCTGGATTCCGCCGTCATCGCGCAGCGCTTGCTGGCGCAGGACATCGTGCTGGCGCCCGGGAACGTCTACAGCCTGTCGCAGAGTGCCAGCCGCTTCATGCGCTTCAACGTCGCCCAGTCGGGCGATCCGCGGCTGTTCGCAGCGCTGGGGCGTGTGGTTAAGGACCGTTAACCGGCCGGCCAGCCTGGGGCGGTTCCAACCGAGAAAGCTGTTGCGCCCGCCGGCGAAGCGACATAAACATATCTTTATATGTTTTTGGTTGATGCGGAGCCTGCCTTGCGCCTACCGACCACCCTGCCGTCCGACGTCCTGCTGGCTGCGCTGCGCGCGGCGGGCGAAGAGACGCGGCTGCGCATCCTGGCGCTGCTGTCGGAGGGCGAATTGTCGGTCTCGGACCTCACCGACATCCTCGGCCAATCGCAGCCGCGCATCTCGCGCCATCTCAAGCTCCTGGCGGAGGCGGGGCTGGTGCGTCGCTCGCGCGAGGGCGCCTGGGCCTTTTTCCGCCTGGACGAAACTGGAGCGGGCGGGGCCTTCGCCGCTTCTCTCGCCACCTGGCTCGACCGCTCCGACCCGGTCCTGACGGCCGATCGCGAGCGGCTCGCCGCGGTGCGGGGCACCCGGGCGGAGGCGGCGCAGGCCTATTTCGCCAGCGTGGCGCGCGACTGGGACCGGCTGCGCTCGCTGCATGTGCCCGACGAGGCGGTGGAGGCCGCCGTCGAGGCTGCCGTCGGCAAGGGCTCGCCTGGCAGCCTGCTCGATCTCGGCACCGGCACGGGCCGGATGCTCCAGCGCATCGCGCCGAAATTCGGCCGCGCCGTCGGCGTCGACGCCAACCACGCCATGCTGGCGGTGGCCCGCGCCAATCTCGAGGCCGCCGGTCTGGCCCGCGTCGAGCTGCGCCAGGGCGACATCTATGCGCTGCCTTTTCCGCGCGGCAGCTTCGACCTCGTGGTGATCCACCAGGTTCTGCACTTCCTCGACGATCCCGGCCGCGCCGTGCGCGAAGCGGCGGCGATGCTGGCCCCTGGCGGGCGGCTGATCGTCGTCGATTTCGCCCCGCACGAGATGGAGTTCCTGCGAACCGAGCACGCGCATCGCCGCCTCGGCTTCTCGCGGGCGCAGATTGCCGGCTGGTTCGCCGAGAGCGGGCTCGCCTGCGATCTCTCCGAGGAAATCACGCTCGCCGGCGGCGGCTCCGGCCAGTTGCCGGTCATGCTCTGGCGGGGTTGCGACCGGCGCGTCCAGTCCGATCCGATGCCGCGACGCACCAATCTCGAGGTGGCCTGATGAACGCTTTCCGACCCAGCCGGCACGGCACCCGCCGCCCGAAGATCTCCTTCGAGTTCTTCCCGCCCAAGACGCCGGAGATGGAGGTTTCGCTCTGGGAGAGCGTGCGCCGGCTGGAGCCGCTCGCGCCCTCCTTCGTTTCGGTGACCTATGGCGCCGGCGGTTCGACGCGCGAGCGCACCCACGCCACCGTCAAGCGCATGGTCGAGGAGACGGCGCTGAAGCCGGCGGCGCATCTCACCTGCGTTTCAGCCTCGCGTGACGAGGTTGATGAGGTCATCCGCGGCTATTGGGAGGCGGGCGTCCGCCATGTCGTGGCGCTGCGCGGCGATCCGGCGGGCGGGCTCGGCACGGTCTACGAGCCGCATCCGCAGGGCTATCACCAGACCTCGGATCTGGTGGCGGGGCTAAAGCGCATCGGCGATTTCGAGGTCACGGTCTCGGCCTATCCGGAGAAGCATCCGGAGGCCGCGTCGCTGGACGCCGATATCGACGCGCTGAAGAAGAAGGTCGATGCGGGAGCGACGCGCGCCATCACGCAGTTCTTCTTCGATAACGACGTCTATTTCCGCTATCTCGACAAGGTCCGCGCCGCCGGGATCGACATTCCGATCCTGCCCGGCATCGTGCCCGTGCAGAACTTCAAGCAGACCGCCAATTTCGCCCGCAAGACGGGCGCGAGCGTGCCGCAATGGTTGGCCGATCGCTTCGAGGGGCTCGAGGACGATGCCGCGACGCGCCGTCTCGTCGCGGCGGCGGTCTGCGCCGAGCAGGTGCTCGACCTGATCGACCGCGGCGTCGGGGACCTGCACTTCTACACGATGAACAAAGCCGATCTGGTCTATGCCATCTGCCATCTGGTCGGGGTGAAGCCGGAGCGTGGCGAACCGCAGGCGGCTGCGGCGGAGTGATCTCAACACGACCTCGTCCTTAGAGGCGCTTGCCCGGCGCTCCCAAGGACGAGGGCTGCCGGATCGAGCGAGTCGATCCGGCTTCGATGAAGGCGTGACAATGTCAGATTTCCAGCCCACCCCCGTCGACGGTGCCGAGATCGAGCGCGCGCTGCGCCAATCCGCGTCCGAGCGCATCCTCGTCCTCGACGGCGCGATGGGGACGCAGATCCAGAACCAGAAGTTCTCCGAAGCGGATTTCCGGGGCGAGCGCTTCAAGGGCTGGAACCACGACCTCAAGGGCAACAACGACCTGCTGGTGCTGACCCAGCCGGACGCGATCCGTGACATCCACCTGGCTTACTTCCAGGCCGGCGCCGACATCGTCGAGACCAACACCTTCTCCTCGACCCAGATCGCCCAGGCCGATTACGGCATGGAGGCGCTGGCCTATGAGCTCAACGTGGTGTCGGCGAAGCTTGCCCGCGAGGCGGCTGCCATCGCCCAGAAGGCGGATGGGCGGCGCCGCTATGTCGCCGGCGCGATCGGCCCGACCAACCGCACGCTGTCGATCTCGCCGGACGTCAACAATCCGGGCTTCCGGGCTGTGACCTTCGACCAGGTGCGCGACTCCTATGCCGAGCAGGTGCGCGGGCTGATCGACGGCGGGTCCGAGATCATCCTCGTCGAGACGATCTTCGACACGCTCAATGCCAAGGCGGCGATCGTCGCGATCGAGAACGTCTATCGCGAGCGCGGCATCCGCTTGCCGGTGATGATCTCCGGAACGATCACCGATCTCTCGGGGCGCACCCTGTCCGGCCAAACGACGGAGGCCTTCTGGAACGCGGTGCGCCATGCCGCGCCGCTGACGATCGGCCTCAACTGCGCGCTCGGCGCGCGCGAGATGCGCGCCCATATCAAGGACCTGTCGCGCGTCGCCGACACGCTGATCTGCGCCTATCCCAATGCCGGCCTACCCAATGAATTCGGGATGTATGACGAAAGCCCCGAGGCGACGGCCGCGATGCTGGCCGAGTTTGCCGATGCGGGCCTCGTCAATGTCGTCGGCGGCTGCTGCGGCACGACGCCGGGGCATATCGCGGCGATCGCGCAGGCGGTGGCCGGCAAGGCGCCGCGCCAGGTGCCGGAGATCAAGCGTTATCTGCGGCTGGCCGGGCTCGAGCCCTTCACGCTCGACGAGACGATCCCCTTCGTCAATGTCGGCGAGCGCACCAACGTCACCGGCTCGGCCAAGTTCCGCAAGCTGATCACCAATGGCGACTATGCCGCGGCGCTCGACGTGGCGCGCGACCAGGTCGCCAACGGCGCACAGGTGATCGACGTCAACATGGACGAGGGCCTGCTCGATTCCGAGAAGGCGATGACCGAGTTCCTGAACCTGATCGCCTCGGAGCCGGACATCAGCCGCGTTCCGATCATGGTCGATTCCTCCAAGTTTCCGATCATCGAGGCCGGCCTGAAGACGATCCAGGGCAAGCCGATCGTCAACTCGATCTCGATGAAGGAGGGCGAGGAGGCCTTCCTCGAGCAGGCGCGCATCTGCCGCAACTACGGGGCGGCCGTGGTGGTGATGGCCTTCGACGAGAAGGGGCAGGCCGACACCTATGAGCGCAAGATCGAGATCTGCACGCGCGCCTACAAGCTCCTGACCGAGCAGATCGGGTTCCCGCCCGAGGACATCATCTTCGACCCCAACGTTTTCGCCGTGGCGACGGGCATCGAGGAGCACGACAACTACGGCAACGACTTTATTCAAGCGACTAAGACGATCCGCGAGACCCTGCCGCACGCCCATATCTCGGGCGGCGTCTCGAACCTGTCCTTCTCGTTCCGCGGCAACGAGAAGGTCCGCGAGGCGATGCACTCGGTCTTCCTCTACCACGCCATCAAGGTCGGCATGGATATGGGCATCGTCAATGCGGGCCAGCTCGGCTCCTATGACGATCTCGACCCCGAGCTGCGCGAACTCTGCGAGGATGTCGTCCTCAACCGGCGCAAGGATGCGACCGAGCGGCTGCTCGACGCGGCGCCGCGCTTCAAGGGCGACGGCTCGGTGTCGTTTTCCGGCAAGGACATGGCCTGGCGCGAGGGGCCGGTCGAGAAGCGGCTTGAATATGCGCTGGTCAACGGCATCACCGCCTTCATCGATGTCGATGTGGAGGAGGCGCGCCAGCAGGCCGAGAAGCCGCTGCATGTGATCGAAGGGCCGCTGATGGCCGGCATGAACGTCGTCGGCGACCTGTTCGGCGCGGGCAAGATGTTCCTGCCGCAGGTGGTGAAGTCGGCCCGCGTGATGAAGCAGGCGGTGGCCTACCTCATGCCCTTCATGGAAGAGGAGAAGCGCCTGAACGGCGGCTCCGAACGCTCGGCCGCCGGCAAGGTGCTGATGGCGACGGTCAAGGGCGATGTCCACGACATCGGCAAGAACATCGTCGGCGTCGTGCTCCAGTGCAACAATTACGAGGTCATCGACCTCGGCGTGATGGTGCCGACGCAGAAGATCCTGGACGTGGCGCGCAAGGAGAAGGTCGACATCATCGGCCTGTCGGGGCTGATCACGCCCTCGCTCGACGAGATGGTGACGGTCGCCTCCGAGATGGAGCGCGAGGGCTTCGACATTCCGCTGCTGATCGGCGGGGCGACGACGAGCCGTGTCCACACGGCGGTGAAGATCCACCCGGCCTATGAGAAGGGGCAGGCGGTCTACGTCACCGACGCGTCGCGCGCCGTCGGCGTGGTCTCCAGCTTGCTCTCGCAGGACCAGAAGCCGGCCTATGTCGAGGGCATCCGCGAGGAATATGCCAAGGTCTCGGCGGCGCATCGCCGCTCGGAGGCCGATAAGCAGCGCCTGCCGCTGGCCAAGGCCCGCGCCAACGCCTTCAAGCCCGACTGGAGCGCCTATCAGCCGCCGAAGCCCAGCTTCCTCGGGACGCGGACCTTCCGCACCTATGATCTCGCCGACCTCGTGCCGCTGATCGACTGGACCCCCTTCTTCCAGACCTGGGAGATGAAGGGGCGCTTCCCGGCGATCCTCGAGGACGAGACGCAGGGGCGAGCGGCACGCGCCCTCTGGGACGATGCCCAGGCCATGCTGAAGCGCATCGTCGAGGAGCGCTGGTTCAACCCGAAGGCGGTGATCGGCTTCTGGCCCGCCAATGCGGTCGGCGACGACATCGCGCTCTACACCGGCGAAAGCCGCACCGAGCGTCTGGCGACGCTGCACGGCCTGCGCCAGCAGCTCTCCAAGCGCGACGGCAAGCCGAACATGTGCATCGCGGATTTCGTCGCGCCGGAAGGTGTCGACCGGCCCGACTATATCGGCGGCTTCGTCGTCACGGCCGGGGCGGAGGAAGAGCGCATCTCGGAGAAGTTCGCGCGCGACAATGACGATTACCGCTCGATCATGGTCAAGGCGTTGGCGGATCGTTTCGCGGAAGCCTTCGCCGAGCGGATGCACCAGCTCGTGCGGCGCGACTACTGGGGTTACGCCCCCGACGAGGCGCTCTCCAACGAGGATCTGATCCGCGAAGAATATCGCGGCATCCGACCGGCACCCGGCTATCCCGCCCAGCCCGACCATACCGAGAAGGCGACGCTGTTCGAGCTGCTCAAGGCGGAATCCCGCGTCGGCGTGAAGCTGACCGAGAGCTTCGCGATGTGGCCGGGCTCCTCCGTGTCGGGGCTCTACCTCGCGCATCCGGAGGCCTATTACTTCGGCGTTGCCAAGGTCGAGCGCGACCAGGTCGAGGACTATGCCGCCCGCAAGGGTATGCCGATCCATGAGGTCGAGCGCTGGCTGGCGCCGATCCTCAACTATGAGCCCGCGAGCTATCGGCTCGAGGCGGCGGAGTAGGGCAGGCGGCCTCCGTCTTTTCTACATTCCGCTCTTGTGGATTGGCGGCGGGGCGGCGTATAGCCCCGCAGGGCCGATCGGCCCGAAACCGGATGCGGAAGAACGACCATGGCTGACGACGACTACGTCTATGACGAGGTGACGGGCGAGTGGCGCCCCGCCTCTGAGATGGCCGCAGCGGCCGCAACCGACAGCGTGGTCGTGCGCGATTCCGCCGGCAATGTGCTCGCCGACGGCGATTCCGTCGTGCTGATCAAGGATCTCAAGGTCAAGGGCGCCGGGCAGACGCTGAAGCAGGGCACGGTGATCCGCTCGATCCGCCTCACCGATGATCCCGAGGAGATCGACTGCCGGCACGAGACGATCCGCGGGCTCGTGCTGCGAACCGAGTTCGTCCGCAAACGCTGATGACCGCAGCCTCGCCCGTGATCCGCAAGGCGACCCTAGCCGATCAGCCGCGCATCCATGCGATCCGCATGGGCGTGCGCGAGAACGTGCTGTCGGACCCCTCGCGCGTGACCGATGCAGAAGTCGCCTGGTACCGCGATCACGCGATCTTCCTGGTGTCGGAGGCCGATGGCGAGATCGCCGGCTTTACCTGCGCCAATCCCCAGACGGGGCTGATCTGGGGGCTGTTCGTCGATCCGGACCATGAGGGGCAGGGACATGGCCGGGCGCTGCTTGACGCGGCCCTCGCGGGTCTGGTGGCGGCCGGGATCGTTCAGGCCCATCTCACCACCGGTGCCGGCACGAGGGCGGAGCGCTTCTATCGCCGCCATGGCTGGCGGGAAACCGGCCGCTCGCTCGACGGCAACATCGTCTTCATCAAGCCGCTGGGTTGAGCCTCGGCCGGCATTGCACCGGCGCCATTCCGAGCCTGCGCGGAGGCAATCGTTTGACCGTTGCGGACGTCGCCGCGCCGCAACATCTTGGAGCCACCTTACAGATTGATCCTCAGGAGGCTCTCATGACCCAGATCGCTATCGTGTTCCATTCCGGCTATGGCCATACCGCCAAGGTCGCCGAGCATGTCGCCAAGGGTGCGCGCGGCACGGGCGCGACCGTCGAATTGCTGGCGATCGATGCGGACGGAAATCTGCCCGAGGCCGCCTGGGCCACGCTCAAGGCCGCCGACGGCATCGTCTTCGGTTCGCCGACCTATATGGGCAGCGTCTCCTGGCAGTTCAAAAAATTCGCCGACGCCTCCAGCAAGCCTTGGTACACGATGGACTGGAAGGGCAAGATCGCGGCCGGTTTCACCAATTCCGCGACGCTGAACGGCGACAAGGGCTCGACTATCGCCTATCTCGCGCTGCTCGCCGCCCAGCACAAGATGCTCTGGACCGGCACGGGGATGCATCCGTCCAACGCCAAGTCGAGCACCCGCGACGATCTCAACAATCTCGGCGGCTATCAGGGCCTGCTCGTGACCTCGCCCTCCGATGCGGGCGTCGACGAGATGATCCCGGGCGACCTGAAGACGGCGGAAGCCTTCGGCGCCAATGTCGCCGACGTGGTCAAGAGCGTCAAAGGCTGAGCCCCGCCGCTTGGATCGGCGCGGTCGCAGGCGGCCGCGCGATCATGCCGTCGAAGACCCGCACGACATTGCCGCCGGCCGCCCGCGCGACATAAAGCGCGGAATCGGCCTCGGCAAAGAGCCGCTTCGGATCGTTGCTATGAGAGGGTTTCAGCAAGGCGGCGCCGATCGACAGTTGCAGTTCGATCGCGCCGCTGCCGCGCGGCACCGGGCGAGCCAGCAGCCGGTGCGCGTTGGCCAGAGTTGCCTCCATCGCCTTGGCGGTGCCGCCGCGAAGCAGCAGGGCGAATTCGGCCCCGCCGATGCGCGCGACCAGGATCGCATCCGGAAACAGGCGTGCCAGACGTTCGCCGACGCAGCGCAGGCAGTCGACCGCACCGGCATGGTCATGGCGCTCGCGCAGCCCCTCGACATCGTCGATCGCGACCACGGCGAGAGCGAAGCCATGGGACTCGTTCGCATGACGGCTGAGTTCGCGCGTGGCCTCCTCGAAGGCGCGCCGGTTCGTCAGGCCGGTCAGCGGATCTTTGGATGAGACAGTCACGAGCCCGTCCCACATCTTCTTCTCGGCGGTGACGTCCTGCTTGGAGCCGAAGATCCGGATCGGGCGACCCTGGTCGTAGCTGACGCCGAGGCGCAGGCGCATCCAGCGGCTGCGGCCGCCCGAGCGAAGCTGGCAGTCCAGCACGAAACCCTTCCCGCTGCGGATGGCGGCAGCCCGGTGCCGCTCCATCTCACTGCGGCTTTGGCTTTGATAGACGTCGAGCGCCATCGAGCGATGGAGGGTCTGCCCGCGCCGAATCTCGAAGAGGTCGTAAACGCCGTCCGTCCAGCTCACGGTCTCCGTGGCGAGGTCGCAGGACCACGCACCACCGGGCCCTGACAGAGCCTGGCTGTAGAGGCTTGCGGCGCCGAGAGCGCCCGGGGGCGTCGAGGTCTCGAGCATCAGATCCGGTTTGCGACGGGCTTGGACATGCCCGAAACACTAGCCCAGCCGTGTTAAACGACCCTTTCAGAGATGCGCGAAAGCGCGCCGGTCACTCCCGGCGCAGCGCCTCAATGGGATCGAGCCGCGCGGCCTGTCGGGCGGGATAGAAGCCGAAAAACACGCCGATCAGGCCCGAGACGCCGACGGCGATGGCGATCGTTTCGAGCGAGACGACAGAGGGCCAGCCGGCAATTCGCGCAATCGTGAGCGCCGAGCCGATGCCGAGCGCGATGCCGACCGCCCCGCCGATGGTGGCGAGCGTCGTCGCCTCGATCAGGAACTGCGCCAGCACGTCGCGCTGGCGCGCGCCCACCGCGAGCCTAAGGCCGATCTCGCGCGTCCGCTCCGTGACCGAGACGAGCATGATGTTCATGATGCCGATGCCGCCGACGAGCAGCGAGACGCCGGCCACCGCCGCCAGCAGCCAGGACAGTGTATTGGCGGCCTGGGTGGCGGTGTTGGCGATCTCGGTCAGGTTGCGGACGATAAAGTCGTCTTCCTGGTCCGCCATCAGCCTGTGGCGCTGGCGCAGCAGCGCGCTTGTCTGTTCGATGCCGGGCGCGATCGCCTCCTCGCTGGCGAATTTGACCATGATGGTCTGGACCGAGCGGTCGCGGGCGTAGTTGCGGCCGACGATGCGGCGCCGGCCGGTGTCGAGCGGCACGAAGATGACGTCGTCCTGGTCCTGGCCCAGCGCCGACTGGCCCTTGGGCGCCATCACGCCGATGACCTTGAAGGGTACATTGCGGATGCGGAACTGCTGTTCGAGCGGGTTCTGCTCGCCGAAGAGATTGCGCGCCACTGTCTGGCCGATGATGGCGACGATCTCGCCACGGCGCAGTTCCTCCGGCTCGAACAGGCGGCCTTCGCCGACCTCCCATTCGCGCGCGGTGAAGAAATCGAGATCGGTTGCGGTGATCTGGGTCGACCAGTTGGCGCCGCCGAACACGGCCTGCGCGCGTGTGACGATGACCGGGGCGGCGGCCAGCACACCGTCGACCTCCCGGGCGATGGCGGTCGCGTCCTCGTCGGTCAGGGTCGAGGAGGCGCCGGCGCCGAGCCGGGCGCCGCCCTGCGTGACGTTGCCGGACTGGACGATGGCGAGATTGGCGCCCAGCGACTTGATCTGAGAGGTCACTCGCTCTCGGGCGCCCGAGCCGATCGCGACCATGGCGATGACGGCGGCGACGCCGATGATGATGCCGAGCATCGTCAGGGCCGAGCGCAGCGCATTGGCGCCGATGGCCGAGAGCGCGGAGCGGATGGCCTCGAGGATGCTCACGGGACGGGCTCCGGCGCGGGATCGGGCTCCGCCGCTGCACGGGAGTCGATGGACGCCAGCGCCGTGCGGGCGTCGGCCGCCTCCTGCCGCTGGTCGCTGAGGAGCCGGCCGTCGCGGAAGCGGATGACGCGGCGGGCGTGGCGCGCGACCTCGGCGTCATGGGTGACGAGGACGACGGTGACGCCCTCGCGATTGAGATCCTGGAAGAGCGCGAGGATCTCCAGCGCGGTGCGGCTGTCGAGCGCGCCCGTCGGCTCGTCGGCCAGCAGCAGGCGAGGCTCGTTGACCAGCGCACGGGCGATGGCGACGCGCTGCTGCTGCCCGCCTGAAAGCTGCATCGGCCGGTGATGGGCGCGTTCGGCCAGCCCGACCCGGCCGAGAGCGGCGAGCGCGCGCTGGCGCCGCGTCTTGCGGTCGGCCCCGGCATAGACCATCGGCAGCTCGACATTGGCGCAGGCGTCGACGCGCGGCAGCAGGTTGAACTGCTGAAAGACGAAGCCGAGCTTGCGGTTGCGCAGTTCTGCAAGGCCATCACTGCCGAGCGTTTCGACCGCGACGCCGTCGAGCCGGTAATGTCCGCCGGTCGGCCGGTCGAGGCAGCCGATCAGGTTCATGAAGGTGGATTTGCCCGAGCCGGACGGGCCCATCACCGCCACGAGGTCGCCGGCCTCGATGTCGAGCGAGACCCGGTCAAGCGCGGTCACCCGGCCGGAATCGAGGTCGTAGACGCGGGAGAGCGCGCGGGCTTCGATCAGCGACATGGCTGCGCCGCGAGGGTGGAGGGCGCGCCCATCAGAACAGACGCGGCGCAGCCATGTCGCTGATCGAAGCC
>NZ_LSKN01000025.1:0-412 GCF_001557075.1 Methylobacterium sp. CCH7-A2 | reverse complement strand
CCATGCGCACCTTGTCCGGCAAGCAGTCGACGCGCCCCAGCGGTGCGAAGGGCCAGTGCTTCGCCGCCCGCTTCACGCCGACGGCCGAAGCCCGGCAGCTGTCGCAGTCGCCCGCATTTTCCGGCGAACGAGCCGCCGTGGTGCGGTTCTCCGTCGGAGGCGGCAACGCCAAGGTCGCGGATGCGACCAAGACGGTGAATCGCGGCCTGGCGCTGAGGATCGATCCAGACGGCCCTGGTCAGAGCGAGTTCGTGATGGTCAACGCGCCCGTTAACTTTGTGAAGTCTCCAGAGCAGATGCTGGCTTTCCTGCAGGCGAGGCTGCCGGGCGCCGATGGCAAGCCCGACGCGGCGAAGATCAAGGCCTTCACCGACGCCAATCCCGAGACAACCAACCAGGGCCGGTTCCTGGC
>NZ_LSKN01000278.1:0-270 GCF_001557075.1 Methylobacterium sp. CCH7-A2 | reverse complement strand
GCGGTGGAGGCGGCGCCAGCAGCGCGAGCGGGCTCGTCACCTCGCGCAGGGTCTTGAGCGCGACGCGGGTGTAGACGGCGGTGGTGTCGAGCTTCCGGTGCCCGAGCAGAACCTGGATCACCCGAATATCGGTCTTCCGCTCCAGCAGATGGGTGGCGAAGCTGTGCCGCAGCGTGTGCATCGAGACCCGCTTGTCGAGCTTGGCGGCCTCGGCTGCGGCATGGCAGGCCCGGTTGAGCTGGCGCGTCGTGATCGGCTGGCCCGGCTGCT
>NZ_LSKN01000277.1:0-231 GCF_001557075.1 Methylobacterium sp. CCH7-A2 | reverse complement strand
AAGAGACCGCGGCGACGACCGAGCAGCTCGCGGCGTCCGTGAAGGCGACCGCCCAAGCCTCGCGCAACGCCGCCGCCATCGCGACCGAAGCGATGGATGCCGCGCAGAATGGCGGCAGCATCGCAAGTGAGGCCGTCGAGGCCATGGCGCGGATCGAGAGCGCCTCGACCAAGATTTCGGACATCATCCGCGTCATCGACGACATCGCCTTCCAGACCAACCTGCTGGCGC
>NZ_LSKN01000276.1:0-8218 GCF_001557075.1 Methylobacterium sp. CCH7-A2 | reverse complement strand
CATGGGGGTCAGTTCTTCATGACGGAAAGGGGGCAGTTCCGAATGTCGCTGGACACCTTCGACCGATCCGACGTCTGTGCCGCGAGGTTTGCGGTCTGGGACGCAAGCGAAAATACCTTCATTAAAGTCGGCAACCCAGCTGCCATCGCCATGCTGGCCTTGGCTCTCCGCACGCGCAATCTCAGCGTGCGGACGCAGGGGACCCTCAACTTCGCACGCGAGTTTCCTCTTCGATTAAACTTTCAGTCGGCAACGCTTGCAGCCGCCCTGAAGAGTGTGATGGTGAACGGCGGTCAGGGCGTCTGGCGCAAACACCGCCGTGTGCTCAACTATCTGAAGCGGCTCGGCCTGACCGACCTCGCCAATGAACTCAAGGCGCAGGCGGACGCACCGGCCGGAAGACCCGGCTGACACCGATTCGATTGCAGCGGGTGGGGTAGGCGGCTGAGCCCCATGTGGCAGTCTGCTTCGTTCCCAATCCCAGGTTGCCGTCTGGGGGATGGGGGCGATCGCGAAGATACTGCGCTCAACAAGAACCGTGACCACAAATGGCCGGCGGACGATGACCGACTATCTCCCGGGCGAAAGGCGCGTCAACGGCCGATGGCTTTTCTAGCGAGTAACGCACGCCGGCGCGCTTTCTGACGGGTCTTGGAGGGACGTGGCGGCTCGACCTGATGGGTCGGGGGAGCGGGTGGAGAGGGCTCGCGTTCTGGCCGTCCCTCTTGCGACTGCACCTGAACATCGCGCGGCCTGACCTGATCAGAAAGCGGCGGAAGATCAAACCGGATCGCCTCGCCTTCTGCGGCTTTGGGCTGCGCAACGCGTGCAGTAGGTGCGACGAGCGGTGGCAGAGGTGGTTCGGAGGCGGCCTTCTGCGGTTGGGGCTGTTCGGCCGGCAAAGGCTTCAGGTCGAACGGGTGCGGCTTGACGGACCTGGGCTTGGGCTGCGGGACCCGCCCCCTCTTGAAGGTCGGCGTGGGTTGCTCCTGCGCGGTCTGTGCCCCCTGTCTCGTCGGGAAGTCCAGCCGCTGCATCTTGCGACCGTTGTCGTAGGACATGATGAGCTCCTCGGCCTTGGCCGGGTGCTGCTTGACGGCTTCGACGAGCTTGGCGGCGAGGTCCTCGGCCGTCCTGCCGGGCACGTTCACGTCGGCGTTGTCGATGATGAACTGCCCGTAACGCTTCATCACGCCGAACATGTACTTCTCGAAGTCGGTCTTGAACAGGTCGCCGACGGCGGACTCGTAGGCCGCCCACATCGGGTGCTCGCGAGGCTTTGCCTCGGGTGCTGGTTGCTCCTGGGGTTGGCCGCGGACGGCGACCCCGGGAATCTCGACGGTGGCTCCCGTCGCGGCAGGGTCGAGGTTCGCTGTGCGCCCTAGAGCTGCCTGGCGCCACGCCTGGACCGCGCTGCGCACGCGGGCGAGGCGCGAGGCGCTCGCGCGCTGCTCGCGCGCTTTGAGGCGCTCGACCTCGCCCTTGGCGACGCCGTGCAGGAGGGAGGTGAGCGCCTTCTCCGGGACGGCCTTGATCTCGGTCTTGAGGCGCTCGACCTCCGCCTCGTTGCCCTCCTTGCGCGCCTGATCGAGCCTTGCGTTGAGCTTGGCGTGGATCTGGGCGATGCCTACGGGCCTCGTCGCTTCGACGACTCGCTCGAGCGAGCGGATCTCCTGGATCGCCTCGATCGTGCGCTCGACGTGCAGGGCCTTGGTCCGCGCGTATTCGAGCGCTTTGCGCTTGATCACAGTCTTCACCGCGTGGACGCCGCGCTTGAGGATGGGCTTGCCGCGGAGGAACGCCGCCTCCTTCTCGAGTTGGCGCAGCTCACAGTCGCCGGCGCGCACCGCTGCGCGCACCTTCGAGACCTCCGCGTACTCGGGCGCCCGCTCGCGGGCGATCCTCTGCATCTCCGCCTCGATGTCGCGCTTGGTCTGCGCGTGGTCCAAGACGATTCGCTCGCCAGCCTTGGCCTTGTCCTTGATGATCCGCGAGATCGACTTCATCGCGTCGACTTCTAGGCCCATCGCCTTATAGCTGCGGTGGTCGTAGCGCACGGGGTTCCCAACGGCCGCCATCCGCTCGTTGACGATGTCAGAGAAACGCTTGCGCTGATCCTTGACGAAGGTCGCGCGGTAATCCGGCAGGACCTTCTTCCTTTTGGGGTAGTGGGTTCGATAGTTGTCGTGCTTGTCGCGGTACTCTTCGACGGCCGCGAAGTTCCAAGTGTCGACCAGCGGACCATCCGGGCGCTTATGACTTTTGCCGCCTTGGGGCCAGCGTTCTTTCCAGGCTGGGCGGTTCAGCAGCACGACATGGGCATGGTAGTTGCGGTCGTCGTTCTTCGACGTCGGCGCATGCAGCACAACGTAATAGGGCACCCTGTCCTCGTCGAACTTGGCCGTGAAGCCCTTCATGATCGCCAGGCGGTCCTCGGGCGTCGCCTCGTGCGGCAGCTCCATGATGAGCCGGTGCTGGATCGTCCCGCTTTCGCCCCTGGCGTGTTCCTCGGCCAAGTCCCAGAAAGCGACGCGCTGCTCCAGCGTCTCGCCCATGTCGGGCGTTCCATAGGAGAAGACCAGGGCGGTTGGCGGCTTGCCGTCGGCCGTTCGCCGCAGGCCCTCGTCCTTGGACGGGTCCTCGAGGTACTCCTGCATGCCACCGGGCTTCCGCTCGCGGCCGGCCGCTTCGATCTCGGCCCGGATACCGGCCGCTGCTTCCAGGTCCGCCTCGATCATCTCGGCCGCGCCGTCGCGCTCGAGGTAGCGCAAGTGGGCACCGCTGCGGCTCGTGTGGTGCTTCAGCCGCGCGTCGAACTTCCCGGCCTTGCGCGCGGCTCTGGCCGTCGCGCCTGGCTTGAGGTTGATCGTTTGCGACGAAACGGCTGTGTGGTCGAAGTGGAAGGGCCGACCACCCGTGTCGGGCGCCGTCATCCGGATCGAGGGCCTGGGGCCCGAGTTGTTGCTGTGGAAGGTCAGTGCGCCCTCAAGGGCGTTGGTCAGCGCGTTCTCTATGCCACCCATCCGGGTGTTGGCATGCCGCGAGAGGGGATTGAGCCCAACCTTCGCCCATTTGCGCTCGGCGTCCTTGGCGGCCCTGTCAGCCGCCTTCTTGAGCAGGCGCTCGACCTGCGTCTGGTTGCCGGCGCCGAGGACCGACCTGCCTTGGTCGAGCTCGATGTCCTTGGGCGCCTTCGCCATGCGCGATTGATCCCCGATCCTGGGCTCATAGGGCCCAATCGCGATTATGAACCCGATCCGTGGGTCGTCAAACGGCCGCGCTGCCGTCGCGTGACGTTGGCTGATGCACTCAAGTCGGCCCTCAATGGTCCTTGGAGGCGCTGGTCGGCATCGTCCAATCCACGGCGTCGATCAAGACGGAACTCGCGAAGGTGGGCTGATCCCACTTGCTCCCGGGGTCCATCGCCAGAACGAGAGGGCTGGCGTGGTTACCGGGAACGGTCGAGGATGGCGGCTCGTCGCGGCCTCCGAGAGGCATCTCGAACGACCCGCAGCCACCCGAGAGGGCGGCGCGATCCATGGCACATGGAGCGCGCGGGACGAGGCCGCTCAGGCCAGTTTCGAGATGCATACGCAGGTCGGAGAAAGCCTGTCCAGAGCCCGTCGGCAGACCCCTTAGAGAGCAAGGGGAGCGCGGCAGCGGGCCCACGAAAGTGATCGGAACGAGGCGAGAGCCGAGGCTCCGTCACTTTTGTATATCGTGCCTTCTCTTTCCTGGGGGTTAGCGTGGAGGAATCGGGCCAAAACGGCGCGATTCCTGGCCTAGTCGCCTGATCTTCTCCGCCTGTGCGACCTTCAATGACCGTCTGCCAGCCGCAGGCGTTCGCGAGTCGATACCGAGTCGTGATTGCACCCCCGCGTCAGCGGGGGTGCAATCACGGATTCAGGGGTGCACTCGGCCACCGCGCTCCGCGGGATGTGCCGTCGAGCGATGTTCTTATCGCAGATGTCACATCTAAATCATGCTCACTCATTACGTTGGGGGTGCAGAGTGTCTGCTGCCCGGCGGGCACGGTCGCCCCTGCATCGGCGCCCACCGTCGGGAGTGTCTTTGTTGATGGCACAGCCATGTAGACAGGCTCGAACGCCGACCGGCAGCGATGCTCCGATACCTATGACAGCTGCAGCCAGGTGATGAGCGCCGCCGGGCTACCGCCCTCTGCTCTTCTCCGTGAACGATAATCGGCTCTGCCTCACAGCCCTTGGTGCCGTGAGAGGTCGGCGGCTCATTGGCGATGATCTTTGGTAAGAAGAGCCCCGAATGCTGGGCCAGGTCCAACAGCGATCGCCACTACGACGGAAAGACCCGCGCGACCGCCCCCAATCCGCGGATGCGCGAGTCAGGTAGGGGCCTATCCTGACCCGGGCTGCTTAGCTCGTGACATGGTGGGAACGCGCCCACTTGCCTGATCAACGGCTCCAGGTAGCCAGACATTTCCCGCCGTTCGGTTGACGACTTGATCAGTGAGACGCGGACCTGCAGACCCTGAAATAGCCAGCGCCCGAGCGCCGCGTGATGGGGCGGAATGAACTCGTTGGAATGCCTGAACGGCGAGATTGAGCGCAGGGTGGAGTTGACGGGCATGTTGGCATCACGGCTCCAAGGTTCGCCGTCGAACCTCTCAACGATCTCGCCGATGGCATCCTGTTCAACCAGACGCGTTGACTGGCGATGAGCCCAACCAGAAATCACGTCGAGAGGCATCACGACGAACCGCGTATCTCCTCAGCAACCGACCAATCATGGCTCTGATCAACTCGGCCAAGCCCTCGTATCGCCGTTACAGCCAAGTGATATCAGCAGCTGAGACAAGACCAACCCAAGGCGAAGCGACGTTGCTGCGTATTCGTGATCATCTCGCTGCGACAGGTTCCAATGCCGCCAAGAGGGCTAAAGTGTACCACATTTTCACACAAGGAACGCGCAAACCGACTTGCATATCATTGGAAAGCGACGCAGCCGACTGCGCATTTTGAACGCTACGATTCGCAAAATGTGAAAATGTGGAACACGAGCGATATTTCGGTTGACGATCAGCGGGCTTGGCCGATTTTACGCGTGAGCCTATAGCGCGACGATCTGGATGCGAGCGGCGCGTCAATCAGGATGAGAACTGATTGTCGCGGCGGGTTGAGATTGGTGCTTTTGATTGTCGCTGGCAAGGTCAGCCGGATGGCTGCTCGTCTCCCGCCGGCGCTTGGTCGATGGTCTTGATTGTCGCGTAGGTCGGCGGCCTGCCTGCTCCGGTGCGCCGCTGGACGGCGGCTCGGCGCCGGTAGCTCTCGACGTTCATCTCGAAGATCGTGGCGTGATGGACGAGCCGGTCGACGGCGGCGAGCGTCATGGCAGGGTCCGGGAAGATCCGATTCCATTCGCCGAAGGGCTGATTGGCGGTGATGAGCGTCGATCGACGCTCATATCGGGCGCTGATCAGCTCGAACAGGACGGACGTCTCGGCCTGATCCTTGGCGACATAGGCGAGATCGTCGAGGATCAGCAGGTGGTACTTGTCGAGCCGGGCGATGGCCGCTTCCAGGGAGAGTTCCCGGCGCGCGACCTGCAGCTTCTGGACGAGGTCGGAGGTGCGGGTGAACAGCACGCGCCAGCCATTCTCGATCAGCGCGAGGCCGATCGCCGCGGCCAGATGGCTTTTACCGCCGCCGGGCGGGCCGAACAGGATCAGGTTCGCGCCCTTCTCGAGCCAGCCGTCGCCGGAGCAGATCGCCATGACCTGGGCGCGCGAGATCATCGGCACGGCGTCGAAGGCGAAGCTGTCCAGGGTTTTGCCGGGCGGAAGGCGCGCCTCGCCGAGATGACGCTCGATACGCCGCCGGTCCCGTTCGGCGATCTCGTGCTCGGCGAGCGCCGCCAGGAAGCGGGCGGCGGGCCAGCCCTCCTTGTCGGCGCGCTGGGCGATATCGGGCCAGTTCAGCTTGATGGCGGGCAGACGCAGGTCGTTGAGGATGAGAGCCAGCCTCTGTGCGTCGATCGGGTGAGTGACCGGTGTCATGCCGCGGCTCCCGACAACAGCACGTCATAGACGGCGAGCGGGACGAGTTCGATGGTCACCACCGGCAGCGCGGCAGGATCCGGCGCAAAGCGTCTGCGCAAGGCCGCCATGTCGGGAAGGCCGCCAGCCGTCAGCATGGATGTCAGGATTTCGGCGAGCTCGGCTTCACAGGCGCGCTCATGCGCCAGGGCGAGCAGATCGACCATGGTCCGGCAGGCGACGCGCTCGGGCAATCGTTCGACGAGGCGATCGAAGGTGCGCCGATAGGCCTCGCGCGGGAACAGCCGGTCGCGATAGACCAGGTTGAGGAGGGCCATCGGCTTGCGGCGCAAGGCGTGGATCACATGGCGATAATCGACGACATGGCCATGCTTGCCATTGCCGTATGATCGGCCGCGCAGCAGCGTCATCAACTTGGTGCCGCCGATGAACACGTCGAGCCGGTCGTCATAGAGCCGGACCCGCAGCCTGTGTCCGATCAGTCGGGACGGGACGGAGTAGAATACTTTCCTCAAGGTGAAGCCGCTGCTCGAGGTGACGGTGACGATCGTCTCCTCGTAATCGCAGGTCCGGCGATCCGGCAGCATCTGGAGATGGCCGCGTTCGGCGTCGATGCGGGCGGCATTGCGACGATTCTTGGCGGCGACGGTCTCATCGATGAAGCGCCGATATCCGGCAAGGTCGTCGAAGTCGGCGCTGGTGCGCAGCAGCAGGGCGTCGCGGATCGCGGCTTTCAGATGGCCGTGAGCGCTCTCGACCGAACCGTTCTCGTGGGCGACACCGCGATTATTGCGCGTCGGCGTCATGCCGTAATGGGCGCACAAAGCGTCGTAGCGCCGCGTCAGATCGGTCCTGGCATCGGCGTCGAGATTGCAGAACGCGGCCGACAGGCTGTCGCTGCGATGCTCGGTGGGACTGCCTCCCAAAGCCCACAGCGCATTCTGCAAGCCCTCGGCCAGCGCGACGTAGCTTTCCCCGCCCAGGATCACATGCGCCTGCTCGAAGCCCGACCAGACGAGCCGGAAGTGGTAAAGTCGATGATCCAGCGCGACGCCGGCGACGCTGACGCCGAGATCGGCCATGTCGGTGAAGTCCGACAATCCCATCCGGCCGGGCTCGTGGATCTGCCGGAAGATGATTTCCTGCTCCGGGCCATGGATGGCGCGCCAGGCGCGGATGCGGCGCTCCATCGTGCGCCGGACGCCGGGGTCGAGATCGGGATGGCGCCGCCGCATCTCCTCGAAGATGCCGATCGGGCGAAGGCCCGGCGCCGAGCGCAGCAGCGGCACGATCTCATCGTCGAAGATCAACGCAAGGGGGTCGGGCCTACGGCGACCACGCAGCCTGTCGCTTTGCGAGGGAAGGCCTGGATCGCCCGATATCCGATATCCTGTCGCGGTGCTGAACCCGGCCTTCGCCGCCGCGATCGCGACAACGTCGTTCTGTCGGAACTTCATGAAGAGCCTCATCTGGTGATCGGTGACGTGGCGGCCGGGCACGCAAGGTCTCCTCCATGTGAGGAGACAGTCTGCGACAGCCGGCCGGCCGCGATCATCAGCGACGATGCTCCGCAAGAAGCTCGCCTTCGTCGGGGGGGCGCGACAGCTACGGGCTACGCCCTGCGCTGCCGCGCCCCCCGACGATTCTCACCTTGATTGTCGCGCAACTCGCATCGTGATTGTCGCGTCGCATGAGCCGCTGAGAGGGCTCCGCATTCAAGAAACAACCCGGTTCGAGAGACGGGGCTGGCAATCCATGCCGGCGTCGATGGTGAACTGCGTCCTGAGTAACGAGGAGCGAGCTGCAATGGTGTCACGTCTGGAAAGGTTGGCTGACCAGAACCGTGCGCTGCATAAGCAGGCTTGTGCCTTGATCATCGCCGGCCAGGGCACCGCCATCGATACCCTCACGATCCTGGGAGATCTGAAGGAGCTCTATCAGGACTGCCTCAGTGACCGATACGACCCGCGTTATGACTGTCACCATAAGCCGCTGTTTCGGGACGAACACGTTCGCGAGCTCGTCGACAGCTTGATCGCGGCACAACTGGATGTCCTCCAGGGCGATGTCGGAATGCGGACCTCGACTGCAATCATCGCGGCCGCTGAGAAAGCAATGGGGAAGCATGCCCAGCCGGCGCGCGAACGATCGCGCCATTCGGCCCGCCGCGACATCGCGCGAACCGCG
>NZ_LSKN01000275.1:0-654 GCF_001557075.1 Methylobacterium sp. CCH7-A2 | reverse complement strand
TCAAGCTCCGAAAGAGGAGCTTGGCGATGGGACGCTACGAACTCAGCGATTTGGAATGGACGGCGATCGAGCCGCATCTTCCCAACAAGCCGCGCGGCGTGCCGCGGGTCGATGATCGGCGGGTCCTGAACGGTATCTTCTGGGTGCTTCGGTCGGGTGCGCCCTGGGCGGATGTCCCGGCTCGCTACGGCCCACCGACGACGATCTACAATCGCTTCAACCGCTGGCGCAAAGCCGGCATCTGGGATCGGCTGATGGACGCGATCACAAAGGCTTACGACGGCGACGTCCAGATGATCGACACCTCGGTCGTGCGGGTCCACCAACAGGGGGCGACCGGAAAAAGGGGGGTCGAGATCGTTGTGTCGGTCGCTCGCGAGGCGGGCTCACCACCAAAATCCACGCCCTCGTCGATGCGCAAGGGCGCCCGATCCAGCTCAAGCTGACGGCGGGGCAAGCCAGCGACATCGCCAGCGCCGCCGACATGATCGGCCATCTCGCTCCCGGTTCGATGCTGATGGCCGACAAGGGCTACGACGCCAACGCCTTGCGCGCCCTCGTCGGGGAACGCGGAGCTTGGGCCAACATCCCGCCCAAGAGCAATCGAAAGGACCCGATCTGCTTCAGCCGGCACCTCTACAGGGACAGGAACCT
>NZ_LSKN01000274.1:0-453 GCF_001557075.1 Methylobacterium sp. CCH7-A2 | reverse complement strand
TGATGTCGAGGCCCTTGACCCGCGAGGCGAGCTTCTTGTCGACGTCGAAGCCGTTGTGGGAGAGCAGCACGACCACGGCGGCGCCCTCGCCCCGCGCCTCGTCGACCTGCTTCTGAATCTCCTCCTCGCGGATGCCGAACTCCCAGTCCGGGAACATCCAGCGCGGATTGGCGATGGCCGTGCGCGGCAGTGCCTGGCCGATCACCGCGACCTTGACGCCGCCCTTCGCGAAGACCTTGCGCGGCGGGAAGACCGGCTCGTTCCATTCCCGGTCCCTGATGTTCTGGGCGAGGAAGGCGAAGGGCGCGCTCTCGGCGATCTCCTTGACGCGCTCGGCGCCGAGCGTGAACTCCCAGTGCCCGACCATGGCGTCGGTCTTCAGGGCCGACATGACGTCGACCATGTCCTGCCCCTTGGTCTGGAGCGAGGACCAGCTGCCCTGCCAGGTGTCGC
>NZ_LSKN01000273.1:0-477 GCF_001557075.1 Methylobacterium sp. CCH7-A2 | reverse complement strand
ACGGACCTGCTGAACCGCATCCGAACGGCCGATGCGAAGCCTGACCCGGCCGAGCAGGTCGTGCTCCTCGCGAACGCCGTAGGGATTGCGCCGAATGACCCTCTCTTTCGCGTTTTCCTGCTCCACGTCGCCACAGCATCAGCAGCACATGATGCGACAGCGGCCCTGGCCGTCGCGGCCGGAACACTGGAGAGACGGGCAAGGAAACTCTCGGAGCAGAGCGAACGGACGGGCCACGCCTTGGAACCTACGGCGCTGTTGCGCGAATATGGGTGGATCTTGGCGGGTCTTGCTGCGGCCTCCTTTCTGATCGGTGTCACGGTCGGCGCGTTCGGCGGCACTTGGCTTTCCAAGAGCGGTCGAGCGCATCCTGGGGTGCCGGACTCCGCCGCTCTGGAGCGCAGCGGTCAGGTCTTGTCCCCAGGAGACCGAAAGGTGATCCTGCCGCTCCTCCAGCACGGCGAAGCCGCCCGTCTT
>NZ_LSKN01000272.1:0-564 GCF_001557075.1 Methylobacterium sp. CCH7-A2 | reverse complement strand
TGAGCTTGCGGCGGGAGAGGAAGGTGGCGAGTGCCGGGTTCTCGCGGCAGCGGCCAAGCGGGCCGAGCGTCGCGGGCGCGGAGGGCTCTGCGGCTTCAGGAGCGGGTGCTCCTCCCTCCTCCATCAGCGCCTTGACCTGGCGAAGCGTGTCCTTGCCGCCGGGCGCGCAGAGATTGAGCCTTGCCTCGGCGCCGGAGGCGATAGCCGCCGAATAGGTCTCGCAGAGATAGCCGCACTGGCCGCAATCCTGCTGGGCCATGGCGGCGAAGAGCCGGCGCGGCAGGGGTTTGCCCTGCGCGAGCTGCATCCGCTCGGGCAGCGCCATCGAAGGATCATGCCAGGGCGCGCCGTCATCTTCGGCCTGGCCCATCACGGCGGCGTTTTGCGCCGGCGACAGCGCGGTGACGCCGGCATTGTCGAGCGACAGCAGTCCCGCGAAGAAGCCGTTGAGCCAGGAGCGTTGTTCCTCGCTGAACGGCGCGGTCTCCGGCAGGACCTGGACGATCGGACTGGCAGTCTGGACGGTCATGCAGCATCCCCCGTCTGCGTGACGAGCGCCTTCAG
>NZ_LSKN01000271.1:0-653 GCF_001557075.1 Methylobacterium sp. CCH7-A2 | reverse complement strand
CGGCAAAACCAGATCATCGCGCGGGCGAACGTGCCGCAGGGCGCCGCGGTTCCTCAGCCGCGCCGCCGGGGCGTCGCCTGCTTTGACCTGTGACCGACATGAACGGAGGAACTCATGAAGTTTCGGCCACTGCATGACCGCGTCGTCGTGAAGCGCATCGACGCCGAGGAGAAGACCAAGGGCGGGATCATCATCCCCGACACCGCCAAGGAGAAGCCGCAGGAGGGCGAGATCGTCGCCGTCGGCCCCGGCGCCCGCGACGAGCAGGGCAAGCTGGTGGCGCTCGACGTCAAGGTCGGCGACCGCGTGCTCTTCGGCAAATGGTCCGGCACCGAGGTGAAGATCGACGGCGAGGATCTCCTGATCATGAAGGAGAGCGACATCATGGGTGTCGTCGAGGCCACCGCCTCCCTGAAGAAGGCCGCCTGACGGGGCTTCGCCTCCAACCCATCAACCTGAAACCTCAAGTCTGAAGGAGTGAGGAATCATGGCTGCGAAAGACGTCAAGTTTTCGCAAGACGCCCGCGAACGCATGCTGCGCGGCGTCGACACCCTGGCCAATGCGGTCAAGGTCACGCTCGGTCCCAAGGGCCGCAATGTCGTGATCGAGAAGTCGTTCGGCGCTCCCCGCATCACCAAGGACGGCGTCACCG
>NZ_LSKN01000270.1:0-207 GCF_001557075.1 Methylobacterium sp. CCH7-A2 | reverse complement strand
AAGACCCTGCGCGAGGTGACGAGCCCGCTCGCGCTGCTGGCGCCGCCTCCACCGCCATAGCGGTCCTGCGCCGATCATGGCGCGGCCTTCGCTGGAGGTCGCGGACATCCTGAACCGGCATGGCGAGGGCTATCTCGCGCGTCATCGGCTCAGCCGCGGCCAGCTCAAGGTGATCGGTGCGATCCGGGCCTGCCGCACGGCTGCGCT
>NZ_LSKN01000269.1:0-2465 GCF_001557075.1 Methylobacterium sp. CCH7-A2 | reverse complement strand
ACCGTCACAGCCCCCGCCCCTCACCCCCGCCCGGGAATCATCCGGATGGCGTTGCCGAGATGGGTGGCGCAGCCCTTCATGTCGTTCTTCGCCATGAGGTCGGTGGCCAGGGTCAGTTCCTTCATCGCGACCGCCTTCCTGTCCGGGTCGGTCATCTTGGCGGTCTCGGCATTCATCTTGGACAGCTCTTCCGTGCTGCAGGTCGTCGGCGGCAGCGGTGTGGTGTCCGGCGCCGCCGGAGCCGTCTGCGCCCCGGCCGGCGCCAGCGCCAGCCCGACGCCGAGCGCGGCGAGGATGAGGGTGGTCCTGAGCATGATCTCTCTCCCTGAAGCGGCCGGAACGGCCCTTTCGCGGGAAACAGGACGTGGGGAGGATTGTTCCGGGGGCTCGCTCCACCGACACCCGTCAGGTCTGGTGCGGAACCACGCGCGAAACCCCTCTCCTGTAAGGAGAGGGGTTCACGCGCTCGGACTGCCATTCAAATGCGTGGCGGCGTGTCGCAATTGAGCAGAAACTGCTGCCAGCCGGTTGTTAAGGCGGCCAGACTTGTCGAATCAAACGGAATGCACAATAATTTGCCGCAATTAATCTCAATGGAAAATCGATATGGCAATACTTAAGGCTTCCAGAGTATTGTCGCCGGAGGGCAACCAACCGTAACATATGTTTCCAGATCAGCGCTTAGCCTTGAGAAAAAGCTGAAATCTGCGATCTCCGATGGATACTCACTGATAACCGTCACGGGCGCGACAAAGAGCGGGAAAACCGTCCTATGCAAGAGCATCATATCTAAAGATGAATCCATTTGGATCTCCGGCGGAGAAATCGCAACTGAAGATGAATTTTGGGATAGAATAGTAGACGATTTGGATATTTCGCAAAACCAGACAGAAACAGCCTCTCGGCTTAGCGGCGAAACGACGAAAAGCGGAGTGAAATTAGGCGCCACTGCTGGATTTGTAAACGTGGGCGTTGAATTGGGCGGCGATGCTCAATCGACGTCAGCAATCACGAAATCTCGAACGAAAACGCGCTCATCGAAAGTTATCGCACTGAAAGGACTTTCAGATTACACTGGAACGATAGTAATAGATGATTTTCACTACATCGAAACAGATATTCAAAGATCTTTAATTCGCGCCTTAAAGCAGAAAATTTTCGATGGTCTCCGAGTTGTGGTACTAGCCGTTCCTCATCGCGCATATGATGTTGTTAAAGTCGAAACCGAAATGACAGGCAGAGTCCGTCAGATTGAAATCCCAAAATGGTCAAATGACCAGCTATCCGAGATACCAAACATTGGGTTTGATAAATTGAATGCTGATGTTCCAGATCATATCAGGAATACATTGGTAAGCGAATCATTCGCAAGCCCGCACTTAATGCAATGGTTTTGTTCAAGAATATGCACCGACAATGGTATTGATGTCACATTATCTGAAAGAAAGTCGATTTCTATCGACGATGAGCGCTCATTTTTTTCAGAGATCGCAGTTAATACATCGAAGCGCGCCTTCGATAGATTAGCCGCAGGGCCACGTCAAAGAACAGATCGGATTGCGCGCTCATTCTCCGACGGAACCCAGGGCGACATCTATTTGGCAATATTGCGAGCAATTTCGGCGACGGGCCCTAAATTGGCACTGACGTACGAAGAAGTGCGCAGCAAACTTAGAGAATTGATGTCGGGAGAAATACCACAGTCTCACGAAGTGAGCAGGGTATTGGTCAAAATGACGGAGATAGCTCGCGATAAAATCGAAGGTGAAGCAGTTATCGAATGGGACGATGACGAAAAAATACTACATATCATTGATCCATTTTTTGCATTTTATCTAAGGTGGGGAACCCATTCCAGCGACCAAATGCGTTCGTAGCTTCCGTCACCTAATTGCCTCCGCACGCCGCTTTCACACGCTTCCAGGCGCAACTCCATCTCCTCAAGCGCCCCCCAAGCCAAGTCCGTGCAGAACCCTCTCCTTACAGGTGAGGGTTCTCCGTCGCGGTCCCCGCCGCTTCACGGATGGCGGCAACGACAGCGTCGCGGTCGTTCAGCATCGTCTCGTTGCGAAAGCGGATCACCGTGAAGCCGTGGCGCTCGATCTCCAGCGTGCGGGCTGCGTCGTAGTCGCGCTCGACGTCATGCTGAGCGCCGTCGAGTTCGATGACGAGCTTGCGCTGGAGGCAGAGGAAATCGACGGTGTAGCCGAGCAACGGCACCTGCCGGCGGAATTTGAGGCCGTCGAGGCGGTGGGCGCGGAGCAGCGACCACAGGATGTCCTCCGGCTTGGTGGATTGCCGGCGGAGTCTTCTCGCGAAGTCCTGTCGCTCGGTCGCCATGGTGCCTCATGCGGAGAACGGCCGACACCTCTCCCCTGCCCCTCTCCTTACAGGAGAGGGGTTCCCCGCGCATGATCACCAAAGGTAGAGGGCGTCAGCCCCTCCGCCCCCGTCTCTCCCCGGCC
>NZ_LSKN01000268.1:0-228 GCF_001557075.1 Methylobacterium sp. CCH7-A2 | reverse complement strand
AGATGCCGGGGATCGCTCGCGATGGTGGCGAGCGTCTCGGCCGCGGCCCTGAACAACAGCCCATAGACCTCGGCCTTGTTCGGGTAGGCGATGGCCGCGAGGGGCGCTGGCAGGGTGAAGACGAGATGGTAATAGGCCACGGGCAGAAGATCGGCCTGCCGGTCGGCGAGCCGGTCCTTCGCCGCTGCGCCCTGGCAGCGCGGGCAGTGCCGGTTGCGGCAGGAGTTG
>NZ_LSKN01000267.1:0-395 GCF_001557075.1 Methylobacterium sp. CCH7-A2 | reverse complement strand
CGATGTTACGATCTATCACCTGATCGCAGCCGGTGTCGTCATCGACGGGCTCTCAGGGGAAGATCTGGCCGAATACGTCGGCGCGGAGCTGAATTCTTTAACCCGCGAGAACGAGGTCACCCAGCCGCAACGCGTTCGGTCACCTGCCGAGATCAAAGCCCCGCCCGTTCACGAAGCGCGAGTTCCAGATCTCGATACAGCCGCTACTGCGGACGCTGGGCTCGGCAGCATCCTCGAGCTACTGCGCCGATCTTAGCAGTATCAACTCAGATCAGCCCAAAAATCCTCGAAAGCTAAAAAGAATTATCCACGGAGAATGACGATGAAGAACAAGCCGACTGCCCATGACAACATCAAGATCAGGGATTTCGATCTCGTGCCCGACGGCGGGATCG
>NZ_LSKN01000266.1:0-258 GCF_001557075.1 Methylobacterium sp. CCH7-A2 | reverse complement strand
GCGTCGACAAGCGCCCCTATGGCACGCCGTCGCCCTTCGAGAAGCACATCGTCCGTCGCGACGTCTCCTGGCTGACCGCCTCGCCGGATTCCTCTGTGAACTTCACGCCGCTGCATGAGCTCGACGGCATCATCACCCCGTCTGGACTGTGCTTCGAGCGCCACCACGGTGGCATCGCCGAGATCAACCCCGCCAACCACCGCCTCATGATCCATGGCCTGGTCGACAAGCCGCTGGTCTTCACGATGGAAGACATCC
>NZ_LSKN01000265.1:0-24809 GCF_001557075.1 Methylobacterium sp. CCH7-A2 | reverse complement strand
GTCTCCAGATCGGCTACAACCGCGCCGCCTCGATCATGGAGCGGATGGAGAACGAGGGCATCGTCGGCCCCGCCAACCACGCCGGCAAACGCGAAATCCTCGTCGAAACCGGCCGGGCCCGCGAAGACGAGGATTGAGGCAAGGCGGCGCAGCCCTTGTCCTGAGGGCTGCCGGTCCTCAAATTGCCATCAGGACGCTGCAACCTGCAGCGCAATAAAGGCGTTCAGGACCGAGAGCCGGAGGCTCTTCCGGAACAAATCCGCCGCCGGCCGACGTGGCCGACCGCGAAACAAGGGAGCGAGGCCGGCTCATGGCATCGACATCGACGCGACCGAACCGGGCTGCGCTCACGGGCCGCGTCGCGATTCTGGCGTGCTGCGGCGTCCTGGCACTGTCCGCGCCGCTGGCAGCCCAGCCGCTCCAGATCCTGCCGCCGAAGCCCGCCGCGACCAAGCCGGCCGCTCCGCGCGCCCTGCCGTTGCCGCCGGTGCGGCCGGCCGGGCTCGGTCTGCCCCGCGTCGCCGAGGCCGCGACCGTTCAGGCGGCCTCCGTCGGAGCCACCGCTCCTGCCGCAGCCGAAGCGACACGCGCAGCGCCGTCTGTCCCCGTCACCCGCGCTCGCACAGCAGCGCCGGCCACCCGCGAGGAGGCGATCGAGCGGCTGAACGCCTATCTCAACAGCTTCACCACGCTGCAGGGCAATTTCATCCAGCATGCTGCCGATGGCCGGCGCCTCGAGGGCCGCATCTATATTCAGCGTCCGGGCAAGATGCGCTTCGAATACGAGCCGCCCGCGACGATCGAGGTCATCGCCGACGGCACCTCGGTCGCCGTGCGCGACAAGCGGCTGGCGACGCAGGATGTCTATTCGCTCGGCCAGACGCCGCTGAAGTTCCTCGTGCGCGAGCGCATGGATCTGGCGCGCGAGGGTACGATCACCGGCGCCGCGGTCGATGGCGATGTGCTGACGCTGCGCCTGGAGGATCGTACGACGCTAGGCGGGACCTCCAAGATCGCCCTCAAATTCGATCTCGCCGCGAATGTGCTGCGGCAATGGGTGGTCGTCGATCCGCAAGGCTACGAGACCAGCGTGTCGCTCTATAACCTCGACACCCAGCGCAAGCCCGACGCGAAGAACTTCGTCATCGACTATCAGCGCAGGCTCTGACGTTCCGCCTCGCCGCGCTCGGCGGCGGGTCATCGACCCGACGGCGCCAATCCGGCTTGCTTTTCACGCCGCCCCGAACCAGTTTCCGGCACCTCTCTTTGCCGGAAGCGCGCGCGTGCAACTCACCGTCACCAGCTGGAACATCAACTCGGTCAGGCTGCGCATCAGCATGATCACCGATTTCCTGACGCGTCATGCGCCGGACATCCTGTGCCTCCAGGAAACCAAGACGCCGGACGACCAGTTTCCGGCCAAGGCCTTCGAAAAGGCCGGCTATGTCCATCAGGCCTTCATCGGCCAGAAGGGCTATAACGGCGTCGCGATCCTCTCGAAGCTGCCCTTCAGCGAACGCGACGCGATGGCGATGTGCGGCCGCAACGACGCCCGCCACATGACCGTGGTGCTGGATGCCGCTGCAGGGGCCGCCGCCGGCATCGCGATCCATAATTTCTACATCCCCGCCGGCGGCGACATTCCCGATCCCGCGAAGAACGACAAGTTCGCCCACAAGCTCGCCTTCCTCGATGAGATCGGCGCCTGGAACGTCGCCAAGCGCCCGACCGATCGCCCGGCGATTCTGGTCGGCGACCTCAACATCGCGCCTTATGAGCACGATGTCTGGAGCCACAAGCAGTTGCTCGACGTCGTCAGCCATACGCCGATCGAAACGACGACGCTGGAGAAGCTGCGCTCAGAAGGCGGCTGGACCGATGCGGCACGTCGGCTGCGCCCGGAGCCGGAGAAGCTCTACAGCTGGTGGAGCTATCGCGCCGCCGACTGGGAGGCCTCCAACCGCGGCCGAAGGCTCGACCATATCTGGCTGTCAGATGCGCTGACGCCGTCGCTGCGCGACGTCACCTTCCTGCGCGAGGCGCGGGGCTGGGAGCGCCCCTCCGACCATGTCCCTGTGACCGTGACGCTGGAGCTGTGAGGCGCGCCCTCAGCCGCGCTCCAGGGCCGTCAGCGCCTCCTGCACGGCGGCGAGTTGCCCGACGAAGCCCTGCAGCCGCTGCGCCACCGCCGCGGCGATCGCCTCCGCCGAAGCCGGCGATTCGGCCAGGACCCGGCGCATCACGCTGCGCGACAGCCGCATCACCTGCGTCGGTTCGCGCGCAATCGCCGTCACGGGCCGCGCCACAGCGGCAAACAGCGCCGTCTCGCCGATCAGCGCGCCCGGCCCGACGATTTCCTGCGCGGGCTGGCCATCCTCGCGGCTGTCGAGCGCCACCGCGCCCGAGATCACCAGCACCGCCCCGTCCGAGGGCTCGCCGACGCGGAACAGCACGTCCCCGGCGCGCAGGATCCGGCTCTCGGCCGCGAAGGCGAGCAGACGCAGCGCATCGCGCTCCATCAGGCTCAGCAGCGGCTGCCGGGCCAGCAGGGCGATGTCGTCGTCGAGGGCCATGTCCTAGGGGTTGAGCCGGTAGCCGCCGGCATCCGTCACCAGCAGGCGGGCATTGCCCGGATCGGGCTCGATCTTCTGCCGCAGCCGGTAGATATGCGTTTCGAGCGTGTGGGTGGTGACCTGGCTGTTGTAGCCCCAGACCTCCTGCAGCAGCACCTCGCGGGCGATCGGCTTGCGCCCCGCCCGGTAGAGGAAGCGCAGGATCGCGGTCTCCTTCTCGGTCAGCTTGGTCTTCGAGCCCTTTTCGCTGACGAGCAGCTTGGAACCGGGATGGAAGGTGTAGGGGCCGACCTGGAAGACCGCGTCTTCGCTCGCCTCATATTGCCGCAGATGGGCGCGGATGCGCGCCAGCAGAACGGCGAACTTGAAAGGCTTCACGACATAGTCGTTGGCGCCGGCTTCGAGCCCCAGCACCGTATCGGCATCCGAGCCCTGGCCGGTGAGCATGATCACCGGGCTCTTGAAGCCGTTCTTGCGCATCAGCTTCACCGCCTCGCGCCCGTCCATGTCGGGCAGGCCGACATCCATGATGGCGAGATCGATGCGCTCGGCCTGCACCGCCTTGACGGCGCCCGTGGCAGTGCCGGCGGTCGAGAGCTTGAACTCGTCATAGAGCGCGAGCTGCTCGGCGAGCGCGTCTCGCAGGGTCTGGTCGTCATCGACCAGCAGGATATGATGCACGGCGGGCATGGGATCGTTCGCACGAGAAATGAACCGTCACCATGAGCCCGCCGAATCCCGACCGCAAGTCACGCGCAATGGAATTCCCGTGAGAAACCGTGATCGGGCCGGCCCGGGCCGCCTCCAGCAGAGTCCCCGCCTGCTCTCGACGCTGCGCGTCTTCGCCTCGGTCCGCGACCGCAGGAAGGGCTTTCTCGTCGCCGGGGGAACGGCCTTTCCCTGCGCGCTGGGCCGCTCCGGCATCGGCACGTTGAAGCGCGAGGGCGACGGCCGCACGCCCCGCGCCAATCTGCCGCTGCGGCGCGTGCTCTACCGTGCCGACCGAATCGTCAGGCCGCGCAGCCTTCTGCCGCTGCGCATCATTGGCCCGCGCGATGCCTGGTGCGACGATGCTGCGGATCGCCGCTACAACCGCCTGATCGACCGCCCGCCCGGCGAAGCCGAGGAGCGGCTGACCCGCGACGACCACCTCTACGACGTCATCGTCGAGCTGGGCTGGAACGACGCCCCGGTCGTGCGCGGGCGCGGCAGCGCGATCTTTTGGCATCTCGCCCGCCCCGGCTTCACCCCGACGGCGGGCTGCGTCGCGGTCGAGCGTCATGTCTTCGCGAAGGTGCTGCCCCGGCTGGCGCGACGCTGCATGATGCTGGTCAGATAGAGGCATTGCGGCCAAACACCGCCTCAGCCAGATCGTCATTCTCGGGCAAAGCGAAGCGAAGACCCGAGAATCTCCGGCCGAAAGGAGCGCAGAACCTCTTCGGCCTGAGATGGTCGGGTCAAGCCCGACCATGACGTAAACTACCCACGCGCACCGAAGATGGCGCTGCCGACGCGCACATGCGTTGCGCCCAGCTGGATCGCTGCCTCGTAATCGGCACTCATGCCCATCGACAGGCCGCGCAGGCCGTGGCGGGCGGCGATCTTGGCGAGCAGCGCGAAATGCGGCGAGGGCGGATCGGCGGCCGGGGGAATGCACATCAGCCCCTCGATCGTCAGCCCGTGATGGACGCGGCAGCTCTCGAGGAAGCCGTCGATCTCCGCCGGGCTGACCCCGCCCTTCTGCGGCTCGTCACCCGTGTTGACCTGCACATAGAGGGTCGGCGCGCGCCCGCTGCGCGCGATCTCGCGGGACAGCTCCCTGGCGAGGCTCTCGCGGTCGAGCGAATGGATCGCGTCAAACAGCTCGACCGCCTCCCTCGCCTTGTTCGACTGCAGCGGTCCGATCATATGGACCTGCGCATCGGGGAAACGCGCCTTCAGCGCCGGCCATTTCGCCTTCGCCTCCTGGACATAGTTCTCGCCGAAAAGTCGCTGGCCGGCTTCCAGCACCGGCAGGATCGCCTCCGCCGGCATCGTCTTCGACACGGCGATCAGCGCGACCGAGTCGGGATCGCGCTCGACATCGCGCGCCGCCTGCGCGATCGCAGACCGAATCTGCGCCCATCGCGTCACCGTATCGCTCATCGGAAGCCCTCGCATGCCCGGCACGGCGTTGACCGCGCCGCCTCAATGGTGTCCTAGAGCATGATGCCGAAAAGTGGGAACCGGTTTTCGGCCACCATCCTGCGCTGACCTGCGGACGGGACGGCTGCCGTCTCCGTCCGGCCCCATCCGATCATGCAAGAATAGCCCGCTGCCATGGCCGTCGAACGCTACAATCCCAAGGAATCCGAGCCGAAATGGCGCGCCGTCTGGCAGGAGCGCAAGCTCTTCGAGACGCGCAACGACGACCCGCGGCCGAGCTACTACGTGCTCGAGATGTTTCCCTATCCATCGGGCCGCATCCATATGGGCCATGTCCGCAACTATGCGATGGGCGACGTGGTCGCGCGCTACAAGCGCGCCAAGGGCTTCGCCGTGCTGCATCCGATGGGGTGGGACGCCTTCGGCCTGCCGGCGGAGAACGCCGCCAAGCAGAAGAAGGTGCATCCGCGGGAATGGACCTATGCCAACATCGCCGCGATGCGCACGCAGCTGCAGTCCATGGGCCTTTCGCTCGACTGGAGCCGCGAACTCGCGACCTGCGATCCCTCCTATTATCGCCACCAGCAGAAGATGTTCCTGGACTTCCTCAAGGCCGGGCTCGTCGACCGCAAGACGGCGAAGGTGAACTGGGACCCGGTCGACGAGACCGTGCTCGCCAATGAGCAGGTCATCGACGGTAAGGGCTGGCGCTCGGGCGCCGCGGTCGAGATCCGCGAACTGACGCAGTGGTTCTTCAGGATAACCGCCTTCGGCCAGGAGCTGCACGACGCTCTCGAGGGGCTGACCCGCTGGCCCGACAAGGTGCGGCTGATGCAGAAGAACTGGATCGGCCGCTCGGAAGGGCTGCTGGTTCGTTTCGCGCTCGAATCGAATGCGTTCGGAGCGGAAGAGGTCGAGGTCTACACCACCCGGCCCGACACGCTGTTCGGTGCGAAGTTCCTCGGCATTGCCCCCGATCATCCGCTCGCCAAGGCCGCCGCGGCCGAAAACCCCGCGCTGCAGGCCTTCATCGACGAGTGCAAGCGCACCGGCACCGCCCAGGAGAACATCGACAAGGCCGAAAAGCTCGGCTTCGACACGGGGCTTCGCGTCGCGCATCCCTTCGATGCGTCCTGGACGCTGCCGGTCTATGTCGCCAACTTCATCCTAATGGAATACGGCACGGGCGCCATCTTCGGCTGCCCGGCGCATGACCAGCGCGACCTCGATTTCGTCAACAAATACGGCCTCGGCAACACGCCGGTGGTGGCGCCGGAAGGCGTCGATCCGGCCGGCTTCGTCATCACCGACACCGCCTATGTCGACGATGGCCGCATGATCAATTCGCGATTCCTGGACGGGCTGACGATCGCCGAGGCGAAGGAGGAGGTCGCGCGGCGCCTCGAGACCGAGACCCGCGGCAATCGTCCGATCGCCGCTCGCAAGATCAATTTCCGCCTGCGCGACTGGGGCATCTCGCGCCAGCGCTACTGGGGCTGCCCGATTCCCGTGATCCATTGCGCGAGCTGCGGCACGGTTCCGGTTCCCGATGCCGACCTGCCGGTGAAGCTGCCCGACGACGTCTCCTTCGACCGGCCGGGCAACCCGCTCGACCACCATCCGAGCTGGAAGCACGTCGCCTGCCCGCAATGCGGCGCGGCCGCCCGGCGCGAAACCGACACGATGGACACCTTTGTCGACTCGTCCTGGTATTTCGCGCGCTTCACCGATCCCTGGCGGACGGAGAGCCCGACCGACCGCGCCGTCGTCGACCGCTTCCTGCCCGTCGACCAGTATATCGGAGGCGTCGAGCACGCGATCCTGCACCTGCTCTATTCGCGCTTCTTCACCCGCGCGATGAAGGCGACCGGCCATGCCGGGCTCGACGAGCCCTTCGACGGCATGTTCACGCAAGGCATGGTCGTCCATGAGACCTATCGCGACGCGGACGGCAACTGGGTCGAGCCCGGCGATGTCCGCCTCGAGACCGAGGGCGCTGAGCGCCGCGGCTTCCATGTCGAGACCGGGGCGCCGATCGAGATCGGCGCCATCGAGAAGATGTCGAAGTCGAAGAAGAACGTCGTCGACCCCGACGACATCATCGCCTCCTATGGCGCCGACACGGCTCGCTGGTTCATGCTCTCGGATTCGCCGCCGGATCGCGACGTGATCTGGACCGACGAGGGCGTGCAGGGCGCCGCGCGTTTCGTCCAGCGCCTCTGGCGCCTGCTGAACGAGATCGCAGAGCGGACCGGAAACGCCACCACCGCTCCTGCGACCCTCGGCGAGGCCGCGCAGACTCTCCGCAAGGCCACGCACCGGGCACTGGACGCCGTCGGCAACGACATCGAGCGGCTGGCCTTCAACCGCTGCATCGCCCATGTCTACACGCTGACCAACGCGATCGGGAAAGCACTGGACGCCGCCGCCGAGGCTGCAGCCCTGCCGGCCGACATGGCCTTCGCCCTGCATGAGGCCGGGGTCATCGTGACGCAGCTCGTCGCGCCGATGATGCCGCATCTCGCCGAGGAATGCTGGCGCGTGCTGGGCGGGAACGGGCTCGTCGGGGAGGCCGCCTGGCCGGTGGCCGAGGCGTCCCTGCTCAAGGACGATAGCATCGTCCTGCCCGTTCAGGTCAACGGCAAGAAGCGCGCCGAGGTGACCGTGCCCGCCGATGCGGATATTATCGCGGTCGAGGCCCTTGTGCGGGCCTCGGAGATCGTCACCAAGGCGCTTGACGGCCGCGAGATCCGCAAGATCATCGTGGTTCCCGGGAGAATCGTGAATGTCGTCCTCTGAGATCGGTCGTCCCGGAGCCCTGCGGGGCTCCCGCCTGATGCTGGCCGCCGCCCTTTTGGCGGCCGCGACCGCTGGCGGATGCTTCCAGCCCCTTTATGCCGAGAACACGCGCTCCGTCACCGGCGGCAGCATCAAGGATGCGTTCAAGGAGATTGAGGTCCCGGAGATGAAGGGGCTGATCGGCCATTATCTGCGCAACGAACTCGTCTTCGAGCTCGATGGCGGCAATGAGCCGGACCGGACCAAGCGGCTCAAGTTCCAGAGCCAGATCTCGGAGTCTCTCGAGGTCGTGACGGTCGACTACGCAAATGGCCGTGCCGATTCGGCGATCCTGGTGGCGACGGCGAACTGGTCCCTCACCGACACGACCTCCGGCAAAGTCGTATCGCAAGGGATGAACGTCGTGCGCGCTCCCTATGAGCGCTCCTCGCAGCGTTTTGCGACGGTGCGTGCCGCGCGCGACGCCCAGATCCGGGCGGCCAAAAACCTCGCCACGCTCATCCGCGGGCAGATCGCCGCCGATCTCTTCGCTGGCTGAGGCGCCGAGGAACGCGGGATGGCCGCCATCAAGGCGCATGAGGCGGACCGCGCCCTCGCGAAGCTCGATCCAGCCTATCGTCTCGTCCTGATTTACGGGCCCGATGCCGGGCTCGTGACCGAACGCGCCGCGACCCTCGCCCGCGCCCATGTCGACGATCCCGACGACGCCTTCCAGCTCGTCCGGATGAGCGGCGACGACATCGCCTCCGATCCGATGAAGCTGGTCGACGAGGCCAACACCATCGGCCTCTTCGGCGGACGGCGCAGCATCCGTGTCTCGCCGACCTCCAAGGCTCTGCTCGCCGCCGTAGAGCCACTGCTGGCGACACCGTCGAAGGACGCCATTGTCATCGTTGAGGCGGGCGATCTCCAGCGTAACAACCCGCTGCGCACCGCCTGCGAGCGGGCCCGCACCGCCCTCGCCGTACCCTGCTATGGCGATGCCGCCCGCGACCTGGGCACCATCATCGACGAGATGGTCCGCGCCGCGGGCAAATCGATCGACCGCGCCAGCCGCGACCATCTCGCGGGCCTTCTGGGCGGCGACCGCCAGACCTCGCGACGCGAGATCGAGAAGCTCCTGCTCTATGTCGGTGACGAGCCCGCCGTCACCCAAGCGCATATCGAGGCGGTCGTCGGCGACACGGCGCAGCGCGAGCAGGCCATGCTGATCGACGCTGTCTTCGGGGGAAAGCTGCCCGTCCTCGATCTCGCCCAGGCCAAGCTGGCCAGCGAAGGGCTCGACGCCGGCGTCATGCTCGGCGCCGTGCTGCGTCATGCTCTCGCGCTGCTGAAAGCCCGCCAGGGGATGGACGCCGGCCGCAGCGCGCGGGACATGGTCGCGGCGATGCGCCTGCCCTATCCGCGCATCGCCACCACGGAAGCAGCCCTCTCGGCCTGGACCACGGCGAAGCTGATGGAAGCGGTGACGCTGCTGGGGAATGCCACGCTCGCCGCGCGTCGCGACGGCGACCTCGGGCGTGCCGGCGCGACGCGCGCGCTGTGGACGCTGGCGCGCCTCGGCCGGTCGGCCGGGCGTGGCGACTAGCCGTTCAGTCCTTCAGGCGGCGGCAGAGCGCGTCGAGCTGCTCCAGCGTCTTGTAGCTGATCTTGACCTCGCCACTGCCATTGGCGCGGTGGCTGATCGAAACGGATAGGCCGAGCGCCTCTTCCAGCGCCTTTTCGACGGCACGCGTGTCCGGGTCCTTCTCGACCTTGGGCTTGCTGGCGATGCTCTTGGTTTCGCCGCGCGATTCCTCCTGGACGATGCGCTCGATGTCGCGGACGCTGAGCCCCTGATCGACGATCTTGCGCGCCATCAGTTCCGGGTCCGAAACGGACAGCAGCGCGCGGGCGTGGCCGGCGGACACGGAGCCCTCGCTGACCATCTGACGCACCGAGGCGGGCAGCTTCGACAGCCGCAGCGTGTTCGCGACATGGCTGCGGCTCTTGCCGATCACCCGCGCGAGGTCGTTCTGCGTGTAATTGAACTCGGCGATGAGCTGCTCATAGCCCGCCGCCTCCTCGATCGCGTTCAGGTCCGTGCGCTGCACGTTCTCGACGATGGCGATCTCCAGCGCTTCGCGATCATCCGCCTCGACCAGAATGACCGGCACGTCATGCAGGCCGGCCCGCTGCGCCGCGCGCCAGCGGCGCTCGCCGGCGATGATCTCATAGGCGTCGATCATGCCGACGATCGGGCGCACGATGATCGGCTGCAGAATGCCGCGCTCCTTCACCGAGGCCGTCAGCTCCTCGAGATCGCCCTCGGCAAAGCTGCGACGCGGATTGCGCGCGCTCGGGCGTAGAAATTCGACCGGCACGCGGCGCTGGCCACGCGCCCGTTCGAGCGCCCCGATTTCCTCCCCGACATCGCCGATCAGGGCGGCCAGGCCGCGGCCGAGACGCGAGCGCCCCTGTTCTTCCGCCATCGCCATCGCGTTCAACCTCTGCGTGATTGTTTCAGGCCGCTGCGCGCAGCGCGCGCTCGCGGCGGATGACCTCGGAGGCCAGCTTGAGATAGGCCTGCGAGCCAGAGCAGCGCAAATCGTAGAGCAGCGCCGGTTTCCCGTAGGAGGGCGCCTCGGAGACCCGCACATTCCGTGGGATCACCGTCTCGTAAACCTTGTCGCCGAGGAATTCGCGCACATCGGCCATGACCTGACCGGAGAGGTTGTTGCGCGGATCGTACATCGTCAGCACGACGCCCTGGATGATCAGCCGGGGATTGAGGCCGGCGCGAACCTGCTCAACCGTCTTCAGCAGCTGGCTCAGACCCTCCAGCGCGAAGAACTCACACTGCAACGGCACCAGCACGGCATCGGACGCCGTCATCGCGTTGATGGTGATCAGGCTCAGCGAAGGCGGGCAATCGATCAGGACATAGGTCAGGCCGGCGCAGCGCTGGTCATAGACCAGCTCGTCGATCGCGTTCTTCAGGCGATGGGCACGATCCTTCGAGGCGGCGATTTCCAGCTCGACCCCCAGCAGATCCAGCGTCGAGGGAGCGAGAAACAGACCCGGAACAGCCGTCTCCTGCATGGCTTGGCCAAGCCCGACATCCCCGCACAGCACGTCATAGGTCGAGGATTTGCGGCTGCGGCGGTCGACGCCCAGCCCGGTCGAGGCGTTGCCCTGCGGGTCGAGATCGACGATCAGCACCTTCTCGCCGATCGCCGCCAGCGCCGTGCCCAGATTGATCGCGGTCGTGGTCTTTCCGACACCGCCCTTCTGATTCGCGAGCGCGAGCACGCGCGGGCGGCGCGGCATCGGAACAGGGGTCATGTCGGTCATGGATCGGCCCGTTTCTCGGCCGCTTGGACCATCAGGATCCTTGCGGCCCCATCCGTCACGGAGGAAACCGTTGAGGCCTGAATCTTCCAATATCTGGACGACTCCGTCAATTCCGCATCTAGATGTTGTCCCTTCGGAAAGAGACCCAATGTCCCCGTTCTCAACAGCTCTTTGCACCAGTCGAGAAGCTGGGGCAGGGGGGCGAGCGCCCGCGCCGTCACCACATCGACGCAGCCGGTGAAATCGCCGATGACGTCCTCGATCCGGGCTGCATGCACGGTCACCGGCGCCCCGGTCAGGCGCGCCGCATGCCGCAGAAAGGCGCATTTGCGGCTGTTGCTCTCGACGAGGTGAATGCGCCCGCCCGGAAACTCGGCCAGGCAGATGCCGATCACCAGACCGGGGAAACCTCCGCCGGAACCGAGGTCGAGCCACGTCTTCGCATCCGGCGCGAGCCGGGCGATCTGTAGCGAATCGGCGACATGCCGTGTCCAGACATCGGCGAGGGTGGCGCCGGAAACCAGATTCTTCGCCGCCTGCCAGCGTTCGAGTTCGGCGACCAGCAGGGCGAGGCGCTCCTCTGTTTCACGTGAAACAGGCGTCAAGCGCAAAGCGCGGGCACGGTCGGAATTATCAACAGTCATCGGCCTGTTATCAACAGAGGGATGGCGCGCCTGTGGATCACCCGGCGACCGCAGCGGCTCGGCGCTTGCGCGAATGGGCTGCGAGCAGCGTCAGAGCGGCAGGGGTCATGCCCTCGATCCGGCCGGCCTGGGCGATATCGGCCGGCCGTTCGGTGCGCAGTTTCGCCTTGAGTTCGTTGGACAGCCCGGAAATGCCGTCGAGGTCGAGATCATCCGGGAGCTTCAGCGCCTGATCGCGCTGATAGGATGCGATCTCGTCCGCCTGACGATCCAGATAGACGGAATAAACGGCGTCGGCCGTCGCGCGGGCGATGGTCCGGGGGGAATAGCCGCCCAGCTCAGGCCAGATCGCGGCAAGTCTGTCAAAACCGACATCGGGGTAGGACAGGATCTGATAGGCGCTGCGACGCAGCCCGTCGCGGTTCAGTTGTAGCCCCGCGGCCTCGGCCTGCTGCGGCGACAGGGTCAGCGAACGAAGCTGAGCCGTAAGGCCCTGCGTTTCCGCCTGCTGCGCCTGAAAGACCTCATGCCGCCTGGATCCGACGACACCGAGGCTCGCGCCGAGGCGGGTCAGCCGCTCATCGGCATTGTCGACGCGCAGCGACAGCCGGAATTCGGCTCGCGAGGTGAACATTCGGTACGGCTCCGTAACGCCCCGCGTAACCAGATCGTCGACCATCACCCCGGTATAGGAGGCGGTTCGCTCCAGCACGATCGGCTCGGCACCGCTCGCGCGGCGCGCCGCATTCAACCCTGCCAGCACACCCTGGGCGCCGGCTTCCTCATAGCCCGTCGTGCCGTTGATCTGCCCCGCGAGAAAGAGCCCAGCGATCGCCCGCGTCTCGAGCGTGTTCCGCAGGGCGCGAGGATCGACGAAATCATATTCGATCGCATAGCCCGGGCGCAGCATCGCGGCACGCTCCAAACCTGGGATCGTCGCCAGCAAGCCACGCTGAACATCCTCCGGCAGCGAGGTCGAAATCCCGTTCGGGTAGACGGTGTCGTCGTCCAGTCCCTCGGGCTCCAGAAAGATCTGATGGCCGTCCCGATCGCCGAAGCGCCCGACCTTGTCCTCGATCGAGGGACAATAGCGCGGTCCCCGTCCTTCGATCTGACCCGAGAACATCGGCGCGCGGTGGAGATTGCCGCGGATCAAATCATGGCTGGCCAGCGTCGTGCGGGTGATGCCGCAGGCGATCTGTGGCGTGGCGATCCGATCGGTCAGCGCCGAGAAGGGCTCGGGCGGGTCATCCCCCGCCTGCATCTCGAGCGCCGCCCAATCGATGGTGCGGCCGTCCAAGCGCGGGGGCGTCCCGGTCTTCAGCCGGCCGAGCGGGAAGCCGTAGCGCTCCAGCGTCGCCGAAAGGCCGAGCGAGGGCGCCTCCTCGACACGACCGGCGGGAATTCGCGTTTCGCCGATATGGATCAGCCCCCGCAGGAACGTCCCGGTCGTCAGCACGACCGTTCCGGCACCGAATCGCCGCCCATCGGCGAGGATCACGCCTGCGACGCGACCATCGCGAACGTCCAGATCGAAGACATCGCCCGCAATCTGGGTCAACCTGTCCTGCTCTGCCAGGAGATCCTGGATCGCCTGGCGGTAGAGCTTGCGGTCGGCCTGCGCGCGAGGACCGCGCACGGCCGGGCCCTTGCGCCGGTTGAGCATGCGGAACTGAATGCCGCCCCGATCGGCCGCACGCGCCATCAGGCCATCGAGCGCATCGATCTCGCGGACGAGATGGCCCTTGCCGAGACCGCCGATCGCGGGGTTGCACGACATCACGCCGATCGTCTCGAGCCGGTGCGTGATTAACGCGGTCCGCGCGCCGAAACGCGCAGCAGCGGCCGCAGCCTCGACGCCAGCATGACCGCCACCGACGACCACGACGTCGTAGCAGCTCTCGGACGGGTTGTGGGACATCGCGTTTGGCTAGCGAAGCGACGCCGGCAGGTCAAACATTATCGCGCGGGACACGGGCCGGCGCCGGCGCTATTTGCCGATGCAGAAGCCAGCGAAGAGCTGGTCCAGCACATCCTCGACATCGACCCGCCCCAGCAGCCGTTCGAGCGCGCGCACGGCCAGCCGCAGGTCCTCCGCCAAGAGTTCGGCCGGTGCGCCGGGCGAAGCCAGGATGCGTTCCAGAGCGACAACGGCCTCCGCGATCGCCGCGCGATGACGCTCTCGCGTGAGGAGCGCCGGTTCGGGCTGCTCTTCGCCGGCCAGCCGCCGCACCAACAGCGCGAGGAGTTGCGGCATTCCTTCGCCGCTCCGGGCGGAGATCCGCAATTCGCCGGGACGGGCTGTCCCTCCGAGATCGGCTTTCGTTGCGAGCGCGATGACGGAGCCGCCGGGATGGTCTCGATCCGCATCCGAATCGATCGCGCGCAGGCTCAACACGAGGTCCGCCTTGGCAGCGAGGTCGCGCGCACGCCGCACACCTTCGGCCTCGATCGCATCGTCGCTGTCGCGCAGTCCAGCCGTGTCGATCAGGGTGACCGGAAGACCATCGAGATCGAGGCGGACCTCGATGGCATCACGCGTCGTGCCGGCGACCGGTGAGACGATCGCGACCTCGCGCCGGGCGAGGGCGTTCAGCAGGCTGGACTTGCCCGCATTGGGTGGCCCCGCCAGCACCACGACGAATCCCTCGCGAACCCGTTCGCCATGGGCGAAGCCACGCTGGGCATCCCGGAGCCCGGCGAGGACGCCGGCAGCGCGTTGAAGCGCCCGCTCCACCAGGGGACCCTCGACATCGCCCTCATCCGAGAAGTCGAGTTCGGCCGCGAGCAGCGCCTGGGCTTCCACCAACGGCTGGCGCCAGCCGGCCACCGCCGTGCCCAGCGCACCGTCCATCTGGCGCAGCGCCTGACGCCTCTGCCATTCCGTTTCCGAATCGATCAGATCCGCCAGACCTTCGACTGCGGCGAGGTCGAGCTTTCCGGCCTCGAAGGCGCGCCGGGTGAATTCGCCAGGCTCGGCCAGACGAACGCCATCATGCGACGAGAGCAGGCCCAATAGCCGCGCCAGAACCGCGCGCGAGCCGTGAATGTGGAATTCGGCGACATCCTCGCCGGTGAAACTGGCCGGGCCGGGAAAAAACAGGATGAGAGCCTGATCGACGACATCGCCGGCGGCGTCCCGCAAGGCCCGCAGCGTCGCCTGGCGCGGGGAGGGCACGACACCGGAGATTGTTTCGAGAACGAATCGAACGCGCGGTCCCGACACCCTAACGACGGCGACACCCGCCCGTCCGGGCGCGGAGGAGAGAGCGACGATCGTAGGCGTAGCAGGATCAGCCATCGCTCTCAGCCGTTCCGCAGCTCAGAACGGCACCGAATCGGCCGGCGCGTCGGCCGCTCAGGTGTTCATGGAGTCGAAGAAGTCGGCGTTCTGCTTCGTCTGACGCAGCTTGTCCATCAGGAATTCGATCGCGTCCTGCGGGCCCATCGGGTTGAGGATGCGGCGCAGCACATAGGTCTTGGTGAGCACATCCTTCGGCGTGATGAGCTCTTCCTTGCGGGTGCCCGACTTGAGGATGTCGATCGCCGGGAAGATGCGCTTGTCGGAGACCTTGCGGTCCAGCACGATTTCCGAGTTACCGGTGCCCTTGAACTCCTCGAAGATGACCTCGTCCATGCGGCTGCCGGTGTCGATCAGCGCGGTGGCGACGATGGTCAGCGACCCGCCCTCCTCGATGTTGCGGGCCGCACCGAAGAAGCGCTTGGGCCGCTGCAGGGCGTTGGCGTCGACACCGCCGGTCAGCACCTTGCCGGAGGAGGGGACGACCGTGTTGTAGGCGCGGCCGAGGCGGGTGATCGAGTCCAGCAGGATCACCACGTCGCGGCCATGTTCAACCAGGCGCTTCGCCTTCTCGATGACCATCTCCGCAACCTGGACGTGGCGCGTGGCCGGCTCGTCGAAGGTCGAGGAGACGACCTCGCCCTTCACCGAGCGCTGCATGTCGGTGACCTCTTCCGGCCGCTCGTCGATTAGCAGAACGATGAGATAGCATTCGGGATGATTGGTGGTGATCGACTGTGCGATGTTCTGCAGCAGCACGGTCTTGCCGGTGCGCGGCGGCGCGACGATCAGGGCGCGCTGGCCCTTGCCGATCGGGGCGACGATGTCGATGACGCGGGCCGAGAAATCCTTCTTGACCGGTTCGGCAACCTCGAGCCGAAGTCGCTCGTCAGGATAGAGCGGCGTCAGATTGTCGAAATTGATCTTGTGCTTGATCCGCTCGGGATCCTCGAAATTGATCGTGTTGACCTTGAGCAGGGCGAAGTAGCGCTCGCCGTCCTTGGGGCTGCGAATCGGCCCCTCGACTGTGTCACCCGTGCGAAGACCGAACTTCCGGATCTGCGTCGGCGAGACATAGATGTCGTCCGGACCCGGCAGGTAGTTCGAATCGGGCGAGCGCAGGAAGCCGAAACCGTCGGGCAGGACCTCGACCACGCCCTCGCCGAGAATCTCGGTCTCCCTCGCGGCGAGCTGCTTCAGGATCGCGAACATCAGCTCCTGCTTGCGCATCGTGCTGGCGTTCTCGACCTCGAGCCCCTCCGAAAAGGCGAGCAGTTCGGTCGGCGATTTGACCTTGAGGTCTTGGAGCTTGATTTCCCGCATGGGGCACCCGGATCGAAAATGTCGCGACACGGAAGGTCGCAACCAGGACGGTAATGGGATGATCGACAGGCCCGGACGGACGGCGCTGGGGTTGAGCGCCACGAGCGGCTGCCAGGGCAGTCGGCTCACGAACCATCGACAACAGGGAGAACGCTGGAGAAGCGTGATGTCTGATAACCGGAAACCGCGTCCGGCTCAAGCGCGAAACCGCAGGCGCCTCAGAACGGCTTGACGATGACGAGAATGACGATGCCGACCATCAGCACCGCCGGCACCTCGTTGATCACCCGGTAGAAGCGGCCCGACTTCGTATTCCGATCGTTGGCGAAGTCCCGGACCCGTCCGACGAGATAGCCATGGACGCCCGAAAGCAGCACGACCAGCAGGATCTTGCCGTGCAGCCAGCCGCCCTTGAAGCCGAAGGCAGCCCAGGCGAGGTAGAGGCCCAGCACCCAGGTGACGATCATCGCCGGGTTCATGATGCCCCGGAGCAGCCGCCGCTCCATCACCTTGAAGGTCTCGGACTGCACCGAGCCCGGTGGTGCATCGACGTGATAGACCATGAGGCGTGGCAGATAGAGCATCCCGGCCATCCAGGAGATCACCGCCAGCACGTGGATGGCCTTCAGCCATTCATACATCGCGAACGCGCTCCGTCCTGCCCACTGCGGTCAGCCCCGCACCGCGGCCAGCAGCCGCTCGACATGGGCGATCGGCGTGTCCGGCAGGATGCCGTGCCCGAGGTTGAAGACGAAGGGTCCTTGTCCGAACGCCTCCATCACGGCCGCAATCTCGCGTTCCAGCTCGGGACCACCGGCGCGCAGCACCAGCGGGTCGAGATTGCCCTGCACCGGCACCAGCGACTGGATCTCGTCGCGGGCGAAACCACGATCGATCTCCGATTCGAGGCCGACCGCATCGACACCCGTGCCGCGGACATAGGCTGGAATCAGCCTGCCTGCGCCACGCGGGAAACCGATGATCCGGGCCTTCGGCTGTCGGGCGCGCACACCCTCGACGATCCGCCGCGTCGGCACGATGCACCAGCGCTCGAAATCGGCCTCGCCCAGCGAACCGGCCCAGCTGTCGAATATCTGGACCGCATCGACACCGGCCTCGATCTGCGCACAGAGATAATCGATCGAGGTCGCGACGATCCGGTCGATAATGTCCCGGAACAGCGCCTCGTCGCGGGTGAAGAGGTCCTTGGCTGGCCCCTGATCCGGAGTGCCCCGGCCCGCGACCATATAGGTCGCCACTGTCCAGGGCGCGCCGCAGAAGCCGATGAAGGCCGTTCCCGTCGGAAGCCCGGCGCGGACACGCCGCACCGTCTCGATGACAGGATCCAGCACGGAAAGCCCGGCATGCCTGTCGATCTCGGACAGCCTGTTACGATCGGCAACCGGCTCTAGACGGGGACCTTCGCCCTCGACGAACCAGAGCTTCTGGCCGAGCGCCTGCGGCACGACGAGAATATCGGAGAACAGGATCGCGGCGTCGAAACCGAAGCGGCGGATCGGCTGGAGGGTGACCTCAGCAGCCCATTCCGGATTGTAGCAGAGGCCGAGGAAGCTGCCGGCCTTGGCCCGGAGCTCGCGGTACTCCGGCAGATACCGGCCCGCCTGGCGCATCATCCAGATCGGAGGCGTCGTGAGGGTTTCGCCGGCAAGGGCTCGAAGAAACGCAGGCCTGTCAGATGTCGTAAGGCTCATCGGCGATCCATCCCCCATCTCTCTTAAATAGATTTCTAGAGAGAGAATCTTCTTCTTTGACTCTTGGATGGGGGCAGATAGCCCGACGCAATCCGATCCACAACCTGTCCACAGGTGGCCAGCCTGATGCAGGCAGGGCCTGCTGTCCACCTGTCTCTCGTTAACGGTTTGTTAACCCGCGCGAATCGCGCTCGCCAATCGCCGCGTCAAAATGATTCACGTGAAACACGCCGGCGACGCCCCACAGCCTCTGGCCTGTTAACGGATCATTAGGGTTATACAGACCTTAACACCGCCGGCTTCCGGAGGCGTTTTTGTCCACAGCGCTCCCCAGGCCACCCAATGTGGCCGGCGGCCTGGGCGGCCTGGACGTGGCGCGCCAGGAGCTGGGCCGATTTGCTTTGACGGTCCGCCGGGCTAGAGGTTGCAGCAGACCGCCATCGCCCCGGGGAACCCCGTGCACCGCAATTACTTCCACCTCCATCTGGTGTCGGACGCGACCGGCGAAACCCTCATCGCCGTCAGCCGCGCCGCCGCGGCGCAGTACGAAACGGTGTCCGCGATCGAGCATGTCTACCCGCTGGTGCGGTCGGAAGCTCAGCTCGCCCGCGTTCTGGCGGAGATCGAGGCCTCGCCCGGCGTCGTTCTCTACACGCTGGTGGAGCCGGAATGGTCGCAGCGGCTGGAGAATTTCTGCCGCGAACTGGGCTGTCCCTGCCTGTCGGTTCTCAACCCGGTGCTGGCGCTCTTCCAGTCCTATCTCGGCCAAGCCTCGGCGCCGAAGCCAGGTGCACAGCATGTGCTCAACGCCGAATATTTCCGCCGCATCGATGCGATGAACTACACCCTGCTGCATGACGACGGTCAGCTCGGCGGCGATCTCGAGAATGCCGACATCATCCTCGTCGGCATCAGCCGGACCTCGAAGACGCCGACCTCGATCTATCTCGCCAATCGCGGCATCAAGACCGCCAACATTCCGCTGGTGCCGAACGTGCCGCTGCCGGCCGAGCTCGAACATGTCCGCAAGCCGCTGATCGTCGGTCTCGTTGCCAGCCCGGATCGCATCGTCCAGATCCGCCAGAACCGTCTGCTCTCGCTGCGCGCCGATGATGAGACCCCCTATGTCGATCCCGCCTCGGTGGCCGACGAGGTCGCGCAGTCGCGCCGGCTCTGCGCCCGCAAGGGCTGGCCGGTGATCGACGTGACCCGGCGCTCGATCGAGGAGACGGCCGCCTCGATCCTCGATCTGCTGCGCGACCACCGCATGAAGTTCATCGCGACATGATGGCAGGCTCTCGCCTCTGGATCGCGCCCCGACCTTTGGTGCTGGCCTCGGGCAGCCTCACTCGGCGCGACATGCTGATGGCGGCCGGGGTCCCCGTGGAGACGGTGAAGCCGGCCGTCGACGAGCGGGCGGTCGAAGGGCCCTTGCTGGCTGCTGGCGAATCCCCGGCGCGGATCGCTCTGGCCCTTGCCGTCGCCAAGGCCTCGGCCGTCTCGGCGCTTCATCCGGACAGGCTGGTGCTGGGCGCCGACCAGACGCTCGCCTGTGCAGGTGAGGCCTTTCACAAGCCGGCGGATCGTGCGGCTGCGGCGCGGCAGATTGCCGCTTTGGCCGGTCGCGACCACGAGTTGCACAGCGCCTTTGCGCTGGTGCGGGGCGGTGAGCTTCTGGCCGAGGGTCACCAGACGGCCCGGCTCACCATGCGCCCGCTGACGCCGGCCTTCATCGAAGCCTATCTCGACACGGTCGGCGATGCGGCCTTCTCCAGCGTCGGCGGCTACCAGATCGAGGGTCTCGGCGCACAGCTCTTCGAGCGCATCGACGGCGACCATTTCACCATTCTCGGACTCCCGCTGCTGCCCGTCCTGGCGGCGCTGCGCGACCTCTCCGTCCTTGCCCGCTGAGCGTCCAAACCCATGACACCGCGTTGTTTCGTCCTCGGCCATCCCGTCGCCCATTCCCGCTCGCCGCTCATTCATGGCAGCTGGCTGGCCGAACACGGCCTCGCCGGCAGCTATGAGCGCGTCGATGTCGCACCGCCCGATCTGGCGGCCTTCGTGACGCGGCTGCGTGCGGGGGAATTCACCGGCGGCAATGTCACCGTGCCCCACAAGGAGGCGATGCTGGGTCTGGTGGACCATGCGACCGATGCCGCGCGCGCCATCGGTGCCGTCAACACCCTCTGGCGCGAGGGCGAGCGGATCTGCGGCGACAACACCGACGTCTCTGGCTTCCTCGCCCATCTCGACGCCACGGCTCCGGGCTGGGACAGGCGCGTCGGGACGGCGCTGGTGCTGGGTTCGGGCGGCGCCGCCCGCGGTATCGCCTTCGGCCTCAAGGGTCGCGGCATCGGCCGGATCATCCTCGTCAACCGGAGCCGCGACCGGGCTGATGAGCTGGCGAGCACGCTCGGAAAGTCGGTCGAGGCGGCCGACTGGGCGCAGCGCGATGCGCTCGTGAGCGAGGCCGATCTCGTCGTCAACACGACGGCGCTCGGCATGCACGGCCAGCCGCCGCTGGAGATCGACCTCGCGCATCTGCGCCCGGGTACAATCGTCGACGACATCGTCTATGTCCCGCTCAAGACGCCGCTGCTGATCGAAGCCGAGCGCCGCGGCGGGGTTCCCGTCGATGGGCTCGGCATGCTCCTGCACCAGGCGGTGCCGGGGTTCGCGCGCTGGTTCGGCGTGACGCCGGCCGTCACGCCGGCGCTGCGGGCAAAGCTCGAAGCCGATATCCTCGGCCACTGATTCGCAAGGCGAGCCCGCCGCCGGGCTCCGGGACGCGGCACGCCATGACCTTCATCCTCGGCCTGACCGGCTCGATCGGCATGGGCAAGTCGACCACCGCCGCGCTGTTCCAGGCGCGCGGCATTCCGGTTCACGACGCGGATGCGGCGGTCCATGCGCTCTATCGCGGCCGGGCGGTGCCCCTGATCGCCGCAGCCTTCCCCGATGCCGTTCATGACGGCGTGGTCGATCGGGCGCGCCTTTCGGGAGCCGTGCTGGGCAGGCCAGAGGCGATGGCGCGGCTGGAGGCGATCATTCATCCGCTCGTGCGCGAGGAGGAGGCCGGCTTCCTGCGCGGTTGCCGGCAGAGGGGGGTGGGCCTTGCCGTCCTCGACGTCCCGCTGCTGCTCGAGACAGGTGGCGAGAGGCGCTGCGACGCGGTTCTCGTGGTCAGCGCGCCGGCGGAGATCCAGCGCGCCCGCGTGCTGGCCCGGCCGGGGATGACCCCCGAGCGGCTCGACGCCATCCTGGCTCGTCAGATGCCCGATGCAGCTAAGCGGGCGCACGCCCATTTCATTGTGGACACCTCGCGCGGCCTTGTGGCGGCGGGCCGGCAGGTCGGGTCTATCCTGATCGCGCTCGCCGGGCGTCCAGGCCGGGGCGGGCGAGGGTGGACCGACGACCATGCGTGAGATCGTTCTCGATACCGAGACCACCGGCGTCGAGGCGCTAGGGGGCGACCGCGTCGTCGAGATCGGCTGCGTCGAACTCGTCAATCATTGCCCGACCGGCCGCAGCTTCCACCAATACATCAATCCCGAGCGTCCGATGTCGGAGGGAGCCTTCAAGGTCCATGGCCTGTCGGACGCCTTTCTCGCGCCGCAGCCGGTCTTCGCGGCGATCGCCGACGAATTCGCCGCCTTCATCGACGGCGCGCGCCTCGTAATCCACAACGCCGCCTTCGATGTCGGCTTCCTCAACATGGAATTCCAGCGCGTCGGCCGGCCGCCGATCGAGCCCTCCCTGGTCGTCGACACGCTCTCCATGGCGCGCCGCAAGCATCCGGGCGCCTCGAACAGCCTCGATGCGCTGTGCACGCGCTACGGCATCGACAACAGCCGCCGCACCCGCCATGGCGCGCTGCTCGACGCCGAGATCCTGGCCGAGGTCTATATCGAGCTGATCGGCGGCAAGCAGGCCTCGCTCGGTCTGGGCGCCGGGGAGGCCGGTGGCACGGGCCTCGCGCCCGTCCGGATCGAGCGGCCGCAGCGGCTGCGCCCGCTCGCGCCGCGCCTCGACGAGGCGGCGATCGCCGCGCATGAGGCCTTCATCCGCTCGCTCGGCAAGAACCAGCTCTGGCGTGGCTATCTCGGCATCACCGAGGACGCGTGACGGAACGTCGACTCCCGCGGGCCCGAAGGCAGCGCAAACGAAAAAGGGCCCCGCGGGGCCCTTGGTCGTCACGCCATCGGTCGCGGCTCAGGCGAGCGGCGCGCCCTGCTGCGCCTGAAACTCCTGCATACGCTGCTGGTACAGCGCCGCGAAGTCGATCGGCGGGACGTAGAAGGGCGGGAAGCCGCCGTTCTGCACCGCCTCGGCGATGATCTGCCGCGCGAAGGGGAAGAGCAGGCGGGCGCAGTCGATCACCAGCACGGGATGGATGTGCTCCTGAGGCACGTTCAGCAGCCGGAACACGCCGCCATAGCTGAGATCGAAGGCGAAGAGCGTCTCGCCGTTGAGCTCGGCCTTGCCCTCGAGCTGCAGCACGGTCTCGTAGTCGTTCTCGCCGAGCGCGGTGCTGGAGACATTGACCTGCAGCGACATCTGCGGGCCTTCCTGCGCCGCCTGCTGGCCGAGCGCGCGGGGCGCCTTCGGGTTCTCGAAGGAGAAGTCCTTGGTGTACTGGATCAGCGCGCTCATGCTCGGCGCTGTGTCGGCGGCACCGTTGCCGTTGGGGAATTCATTGGCCATCGGACCCATCGCTCTCGGCTGGCTGTCTCGGGAAGTCCGCGCCCATCGGCGGCCTTGGACTGCGCCCGCTTCGAACGTTCGGCGCGGGCGTCGGCTATCATGGACCCGGGCCCGGCACAAGAAGTCGCCTTCACAAGCCGGGGGGTGGATGTTACGAGCCTGCCTTACCATATGACGCGTAACGGCGCTCCGCGGGGAGATGCTGGTCCTGCAACACGGTTGGAGCCTCGGGTCAGCTTTCGATGCAAAATTCCTTCGACATGACGACTCTGGTCTTCCTGGCTCTGGCCGTTTTCGTCGCCTGGAAGCTGCGTTCCGTTCTCGGCCAGAAGACCGGCAGCGAACAGCCCCCGACCGACCCCTTCTCCCGCCGCGAGACGCCGCCGATGCGGCCGGACCAGGCTGCGCCCGCCGATGCGCGTCGCGACAATGTCATTCGTCTCCCCGGAGCCGCCAACGACCCTGCCGCGGCCGCGCCGCCGGCCGATCAGTGGAAGGACATCGCGCCGCCCGGCTCGCCGATCTATGCCGGTATCGAGAGCATCATCCGGCAGGAGCCCGGCTTCGATCCGCGCGATTTCCTCGGCGGCGCCAAGGCCGCCTACGAGACCATCGTCACGGCCTTCGCCCGCGGCGACCGCAAGATGCTGAAGGGCCTCCTTGCGAAGGAGGTCTATGAGGGCTTCGAGCAGGCCATCACCGATCGCGAGAAGCGCGGCGAGAAGGCCGAGTCCAGCTTCGTCTCGATCGACAAGGCCGACATCACCGCGGTCGAGGTCAAGGGCAAGACGGCGCAGGTCACCATCGCCTTCGTCTCGCAGCTCATCAGCGTGACCCGCGATGCCCAGGGCAATGTGGTCGACGGCAGCGCCGAGGCGGTCTCCGAGGTCAACGATATCTGGACCTTCTCGCGCCAGCTCGGCAGCCGCGACCCCAACTGGCTCTTGGTCGCGACCGAATCCGCCGCGTGATCCGTGGCGCTGGTGTCGCACTGGCGCTGTTCGCAGCCTGTGCGACACCCGTGAGCGCGATGGCCACGACGCCTCCCCCTCTGCCCAAGGGGGCTCTCGCCGAGCCCCTGAAGCCCGCCCAGCTGCCCGGCTGGGATCAGGACGATCATCGCGTCGTCCTTTCGCTCTTTGCCGCAGGTTGCCAGGCCGAGCCGCCGCTGCGTGCAGCGGTTGCCGTTCCGGCAGCGCTTCAGGCGGCCTGCGATGCCGCGCAGCGTCTCCGGGCCGCCGGCCCGGTCAGTGCCGAGACGGCCAGGCAGTTCTTCGAAACGCGGTTCGGCTTCTGGCGCATCCGCTCCGCCCCGGGAGCGACCGGTTTCATGACCGGCTATTTCGAGCCGGAATTCGAGGGCTCGCTCACCCGCTCTCGCGACTTCCCGACGCCGCTCTACGGCCGGCCGCCGGAACTGGTCACCCGCATGCCCGGGGACGACTGGCCCGGTCTCGATGCGGGATTGTCGGCTGCCCGGCGGACGGACACCGGGCTCGAGCCGTTTCCTGATCGCACGGCGATCGAGATCGGCGCGCTCGACGGGCGTGGCCTGGAAATTCTCTGGATGCGCGATCCCGTCGACCGCTTCGTGCTGCAGGTCCAGGGCTCGGGCCGCATCCGCTTGCCGGACGGACGCGTGACACGGCTGGTCTATTCCGGCCGCAACGGCCATGCCTATACCTCGCTCGGCCGCGTGCTGAGCGAACGCGAGGCCATCCCGCCGGCGCAGATGACGATGGATGTGCTGGTCGCGCGGCTGAAGGCCGATGCGGATTTCGCGCGGGATCTGATCCGGCTGAACCGCTCCTTCGTCTTCTTCGACCGCCGCGACGACCTCCCGGCCGACAGCGGCCCGATCGGCGGGGCGGGCCTGCCGCTGACGCCGCTGCGCAGCATCGCCATCGACCGAACGATCTGGCCCTATGGCCTGCCGGTCTGGATCGACGCGACTATCCCAGGTTCGACCGGGGGCGATGAACGCCTGTCGCGGCTGATGCTGGCGCAGGACACCGGATCGGCTATTCTCGGCCCGGCCCGGCTGGATCTGTTCGTCGGTTCCGGCGCCGCGGCCGGCCATCGCGCCGGCCTGATCCGCCATCCGGTCGACTTCATCGCCCTCTGGCCGCGCGACGCCGGTCCCTGAGCATGCGGTCGCGGCGGGGGCGGACATTGTCGGAAGCCGATCTCGCGCTCTGGCGCCAGGTCGCGCGCTCCGTCACGCCGCTGCCGGGCCGCGCCCCGATCGAACCGGAACCCATGCCGGTTGCCC